>JAYTHL010000277.1:0-14415 GCA_043732605.1 Rhizobacter sp.
CCGTCGTCGTACTCCTTGTAGAGCCAGTGCGCGGCGATGCCTTTCTCGGCGATCGCGTGCATCTGCTCGGTGCGGATCTGGAACTCGACGGCGGTGCCGAGCGGGCTCACCAGCGTTGTGTGCAGCGACTGATAGCCGTTCGCCTTGGGAATCGCGATGTAGTCCTTGAAGCGGCCCGGCACCGGCTTCATCACCTGGTGCAGCACGCCGAGCGCCATGTAGCACTCGGTCAGCGTGCCGACGACGACCCGAAAGCCGAAGATGTCGTTGACCTGCGCGAACGACAGGTGCTTCTCGCGCATCTTGGTGTAGATCGAGTAGATCGTCTTCTCTCGGCCGAAGATCTGGGCCGCGATCTTGGCCTGCCCGAACGCTTTCTCGACGTCCTTCTGGATCCGCTCGACGATGTCGCGCCGAAATCCGCGCGCCTTCAGCACCGCCTTCGAGAGCGCTGCTTCGCGCCACGGCTTCAGATGCTTGAACGACAGTTCCTGCAGCTCACGGTAGGTCTGGTTCAGGCCGAGCCGGTGCGCGATCGGCGCGTAGATTTCGAGCGTCTCGGCGGCGATGCGCGTGCGCTTGGCGACGGCGACCGCGTCCATCGTGCGCATGTTGTGGAGGCGATCGGCGAGCTTGACCAGGATGACGCGGACGTCGCGCGTCATCGCCAGCAGCATCTTCCTGAACGACTCGGCTTGCGACTCCTCGCGCGTCGAGAAGCGCAGCTTGTCGAGCTTGGTGAGGCCGTCGACGAGATCGGCCGTCGGCGCCCCGAAGCGCTCGATCAGCTCGGCCTTGCTGATGCCGCAATCCTCCATCGCGTCGTGCATCAGCGCGGCCATGATCGCCTGCGCGTCGAGCTTCCACTCGGCGCACAGGCCCGCGACGGCGATCGGATGCGTGATGTACGGCTCGCCGCTGTCGCGGAACTGGCCGAGGTGCGCTTCGTCGGCGAAGCGATAGGCGTCGCGCACGCGCCGGATGTCGGCGGCGTCGAGGTAATCGAGCTTGACGGTGAGCGCGGCGAACGACGCGGCGGCCGCGTCGCCCGGCGGCGGCGTGTGCGCGGGGGACGCGGGCGGACGTTTTCGCGCAGCCGGCTTGGACGCGCCGGGCTCGGCGGTCGAAGAGCGCGTGGCCATGCCCGAATTTAGCGCGGATCGTCGCGCGCCACAGAGCGGGAGATCACGACCACGCGGGGCGCCGGCTCGAGGCCGGCCCAGGATCGGTCGGCTAGACCGGCACCTTCTTCAGCATCTCGATGCCGATCTCGCCCGCAGCGATCTCGCGCAACGCGGTGACGCCGGGCTTGTTTTTGGTTTCGACCTTGGGCGCGTGGCCCTGGCTGAGCATGCGGGCGCGGTACGTGGCCGCGAGCACGAGCTGGAACCGGTTCGGGATCTTGATCAGGCAGTCTTCGACGGTGATGCGGGCCATGGGGTGTCCGGTGTGCGAAAAGGGTGGAGAGGCGCCGTCTATGGGAGACCGAGTGCGGCGAAGATCGCGGGCCGGGCCCGCCGCAACGCGGCGTATTTGAGCCGCTGCGAATGAACGATCGCCTTCAGATCGAAAAGGGCCGTCTCGAACAGGGCATTGATTATAACGAAGTCGAACTGATCGGCCTTCGACACCTCGATCCGCGCATTGTCCATCCGATGCGCGATCACGGCGGCGTCGTCCTCGCCGCGCCGCTCCAGGCGCGACCGGAGCTCGTCCCAGCTCGGCGGCAGGATGAAGATCAGCACCGCGTTCGGGTAGAGCTGCTTGATCTGCAGCGCGCCTTGCCAGTCGATCTCGAGCAGGACGTCGTGGCCTCCCGTGATGCGCTCCTCGATCGCGCCGCGCGACGTGCCGTAGAGGTGGCCGTGGACTTCGGCCCACTCGACGAACAGGCCGGCGTCGATCATCGAGCGGAACGTCTTTTCGTCGACGAAGTGGTACTCGCGTCCGTGCTGGTCCTGGCCGCGCGGCTTCCTGGTCGTGTGCGAGATCGAGAGCGTGAGGTGCGAATCGAGCTCGAGCAGCGCCTTCACGAGGCTCGACTTGCCGGTGCCGCTCGGCGCGGCGACGGCATAGAGATTTCCAGGGTAGTCCATGGCCCGAACGCTACCCGAACTACTCGACGTTCTGTACTTGCTCGCGCAGCTGCTCGATCGCGACCTTCATGTCGACCGAGATCGAGGTCATCTCGATCGAGGTCGACTTCGAGCCGAGCGTGTTGGCCTCGCGCAAGAGCTCCTGGATGATGAATTCCAGGCGCTTGCCGATCTCGCCGCCCTTGTCGAGCAGGCGGGCGACCTCGTCGAGGTGGGAGCGCAGGCGGGCGAGCTCTTCGGCGACGTCGATGCGGATCGCATAGGCGGCCGCTTCGTTCAGCGCGCGCTCCTCGATTGCCTCGCGCGAGACCGAGCTGGCGTCGGCCTTGGCGAGCGCTTCCTGCCAGCGGTCGAGGAAGCGCTGCTGCATGCGCGCGACGGCGGCCGGCACCAGCGGCTCGGCCGCGTCGGCGAGCGAGCGCAGATGGCCGACGCGCTCGCCGAGCACCGCGGCCAGCCGCTCACCTTCGCGCGCCCGCGCAACGGCCAGACGCTCGACGCAGCGCTCGGCGGTCGCGAGCACCGCCGCCTCGGGCGGACGCTCTTCCGGCGTGCCGCGACACCACTGCAGTGCCTCGTGCACGGAGAGCGCGCGCGCCTGCGGCAGGTGCTCGCGGATCAGCCCGTCGATGCGCGCAAGGTGGGCGAGCTGCTCGCCGCCCGGCTCGGGCACGGCGTTCTCGGCGGCTGCCGTGCCGGTTAGCCGCAACTCGATCTTGCCGCGCTTGAATCGCGCCGTGAGGAGTGCGCGCAAGGCGGGCTCCAGGCCGCGCCACTCGTCGGGCAGGCGCATCGCGATGTCGAGAAATCGCCCGTTGACCGAGCGCATCTCGAAGCCGACGGCGGCTGCCGGTGGCGTCGTTGCGGACGTTGTTCCGCGGCCTTCGTGCAATGCTGCCGGACGGGCGTCCGAAGGGCCTTCGGCGACATTCGCGTAGCCGGTCATGCTGTAAACTGCCACGCGTATTTGCTCCCGTTTTCCACCGATTATGTCAAAGCCAAAACCTGCCCCTTTGCCATCCGGCACCGTGGTGGGCGGCTACCAGGTCATCAAGAAACTGGCGGCCGGTGGATTCGGCGTCGTCTACCTTTGCGAAGACAGCGACAGGAAGCTCGTCGCGCTCAAGGAATACCTTCCGTCGTCGCTCGCCGAGCGCTCGCCGGGCGAGTTGACGCCCCGCGTCAAGCCCGAGAAGCAGCCGCTCTACCGGCTCGGCCTGAAGAGCTTCTTCGAGGAAGGTCGCTCGCTCGCCCAGATATCGCACACGAGCGTCGTCTCGGTGCTGAATTTCTTCCGCGAGAACGAAACCGTCTACATGGTGATGAATTACCTGCAGGGCGATACCCTGCAGGATTTCATCGTCACGGCGCGCGATCTCAAACGTGACAAGGTATTTCGGGAATCGACGATTCGTTCGTTGTTCGACGAGATATTGCGCGGCCTGCGCATCGTCCACCAGCACAAGATGCTGCACCTGGACATCAAGCCGGCGAACATCTTCATCACCAACGAGAACAAGGCCGTCCTGCTCGACTTCGGCGCCGCGCGCGAGGTGCTGAGCAAGGAAGGCAACTTCATCCGTCCGATGTACACGCCAGGCTTCGCCGCGCCCGAGATGTACCGCCGTGACGGCACGCTCGGCCCCTGGACCGACATCTACGCGATCGGCGCCTGCATCTACGCCTGCATGCAGGGTTATCCGCCCAACGACGCGCCGCAGCGGATCGAGAAGGATCGCCTCGCGCTCTCGCTCTCGCGTCTGCGCAACGTCTACAGCGACAACCTGATCGAGGTCACCGAATGGTGCATGTCGCTCGATCCGCTGTCGCGCCCGCAGAGCGTCTTCGCGCTCCAGAAGGAGCTCTCGCGCGAGACCGAGCGGCAGTACACGAAGCTCAGCTTCAGCGAACGCCTGAAGCTGCAGCTCGAGAACCTGACGGCGAGCGCGAAAGCGTAAGACGCCGATGCGCTTTTCCGTGTACCAGGTCAGCCGCAAGGGCGGCCGCGAAAAGAACGAAGACCGGATGGGCTATTGCTACACGCGAGACGCGGGCCTGTTCGCGCTCGCCGACGGCATGGGCGGGCATCCGGAAGGCGAGGTCGCCTCGCAGCTTGCATTGCAGACGCTGGCCGCCATGTTCCAGCGCGACTGCAAGCCGACGCTGCCGGATCCGCTGCGCTTCCTGCACGAGGCCATCGTCGCCGGCCACCACCAGCTGCTGCGCTACGCGACCCAGAAGGCGCTGATCGACACGCCTCGCACGACGATCGTCGCCTGCCTGATGCAGGGCAACGCGGCGTACTGGGCTCACTGCGGCGATTCGCGCCTCTACATGGTTCGCGGCGACAAGCTCGTCGCTCGCACGCGCGATCACTCGTACTCCGAGCTGCAGCAGACGATGAGCCAGGTCGTGCCGATGGGCGACCGGTTCAACCGCAACGTGCTGTTCACCTGCCTGGGCAGCCCGGGCAAGCCGGTCGTCGACACCGTCGGGCCGCTCCTGATGCAGGCCGGCGATCGCTTGCTGCTTTGCTCCGACGGCCTCTGGGGCACGGTGAGCGACAGCGAGATCACCGATCAGCTCTCGTCGCTGCCGCTCTCCGACTCGGTGCCCGAGCTCGTCGAGCAGGCACTTCGCAACGGCGGGCCGAAGTGCGACAACGTCTCGGTGCTCGCGATGGAGTGGGAAGGCGTCGAGGGCGACAGCACGATGGGCATCCAGACCACGTCGCTCGGCGAGGCGGTGTTCGCGTCGACGATCCAGGCCAGCGTGCTCGGCACCGACGTCTCGCCCGACGAGCTCGACGACGCCGAGATCGAACGTTCGATCAAGGAAATCAACGAGGCGATCAAGCGCTCGTCGCAGCAGAAGAAGGGCTGAACCCTGCGGTCGCTCGCTTCATGCGGCGACAATCGCCGCATGACATTCCAACGATCGCAAGACCGCGCGCACGACGCGCTGCGGCCCATCTCCATCACGCGCGGCTACACGCGCCACGCCGAGGGCTCGGTGCTCGTCGCGTTCGGCGACACCAAGGTGCTGTGCACCGCCTCGGTCGAAGAGAAAGTGCCGTCGCACAAGCGCGGCAGCGGTGAGGGCTGGCTGACGGCCGAGTACGGCATGCTGCCGCGCGCGACGCACACGCGCGGCGACCGCGAGGCGGCACGCGGCAAGCAGAGCGGCCGCACGCAGGAGATCCAGCGCCTGATCGGCCGGTCGCTGCGCTGCGTGTTCGATCTCTCTGCCCTCGGGGAGCGCACGATCGCGCTCGACTGCGATGTGCTCCAGGCCGACGGCGGCACGCGCACCGCAGCGATCACCGGTGCCTTCGTCGCGGCGCACGACGCCGTCTCGTGGCTCATGGCGCAAGGCAAGCTCGCGCGCTCGCCGATCCGCGACTTCGTCGCCGCGGTCTCGGTCGGCATCGTCGACGGCACGCCGCTGCTCGACCTCGAGTACGTCGAGGACGCGGCCTGCGACACCGACATGAACGTCGTCATGACCGCGGCTGGCGGCTTCGTCGAGCTGCAGGGCACGGCGGAGGGCGCGACCTTCTCGCGCGCCGAGATGGATGCGCTCCTCGCGCTGGCGAGCAAGGGCATCGGCGAGCTCGTCGTCGCGCAGCGCGCGGCGCTGGCGTGAGGCTGGTCCTCGCCTCGAACAATCCGGGCAAGCTCGCCGAGCTGCAGTCGCTGCTCGCGCCGCTCGCGATCGAGCTCGTCGCCCAGTCGATGCTCGGCGTCGACGAGGCCGAGGAGCCGCACGTCACGTTTGTCGAGAACGCGCTGGCGAAGGCGCGCCACGCGGCCCGGGCCGCGGGCGGTGCGGCCATCGCCGACGACTCGGGCCTGTGCGTCGACGTGCTCGCCGGCGCGCCCGGTGTTGCGTCGGCGGTCTTCGCTCCGATCGAGCGGCGTCCCGGTGACGATCGCGAAGCCCATCGCCGGCGCCAGGACCAGGCCAACAACGCCGCGTTGCTCGAGCATCTGCGTGGCCACCGCGACCGCCGTGCGCGCTTCGTCTCCACGTTCGTCGCGCTGCGCCGGCACGACGATCCCGAGCCGCTGATCGCAGTCGGCCGATGGACCGGCGAGGTGCTCGAGTCGTCGCGCGGCACGGGCGGCTTCGGCTACGACGGGCTCTTCTACCTGCCCACCTTCGGCCGGACCGTCGCCGAACTCGATCGCGACACCAAGAACGACCTGAGCCATCGCGCCGAGGCCGCGCGCGCGATGCTCGAGCTGATGCGCGACGTGTGGGGCCTGCGCCACCCGGACTCGCGCAGCGCCAGCGGGCGCTAGGCGGCGCGATGCGCACGATGGTGCCGATCGCCCCCGTCGCGACGACGGTCGCGGCCGATCCCGCCGAGCGGCTCGCCCGCCTGATGCGACCTGGTGCGCTGAGCTTTCCGTCGCTGCCGCCGCTCTCGCTGTATGTGCATCTCCCGTGGTGCATCAGGAAGTGCCCGTACTGCGACTTCAATTCGCACGCCCTGGGCGACGCCGACGCGGGTCCGCCCGAGCAGCGCTATGTCGACGCGCTCGTGCTTGACCTCGAGGCGTCGCTGCCGTTCGTCTGGGGCCGGCGCGTGCACACCGTCTTCTTCGGCGGCGGCACGCCGAGCCTGTTTTCCCCGGCGTCCATCGAGCGCCTGATCGCCGCGATCCGCGCCAGGTTGCCGCTCGAGCCCGGATGCGAGATCACGCTCGAGGCCAATCCCGGAACCTTCGAGCGCGAGCGATTCCACGGCTATGCCGCGGCCGGCGTCACGCGCCTCTCGATCGGCGTGCAGAGCTTCGACGACGGCAAGCTCGCCGCGCTCGGCCGCGTCCACGATGCCGCGCAGGCGAGGGCCGCCGTGGCCGAAGCGCGCGAGGCTTTCGAGACCTTCAACCTCGACCTCATGTACGCGCTGCCCGGCCAGTCTCTCGACGCGTGCGAGCATGACGTCGACACCGCCTTGTCGTTCGCGCCGCCGCACCTGTCGATCTACCACCTGACGATCGAGCCGAATACCTACTTCGCTCGCTTTCCGCCGGCGCCCGTCGACGACGATCTCGCGGCCGCGATGCTCGATCGCATCGTCGAGCGTGCGGAGAGGGCGGGGCTCGGCCGCTACGAAGTCTCGGCGTTCGCGCGACCCGGCCATCGCGCTCGCCACAACCTCAACTACTGGGAGTTCGGCGACTACCTCGGCATCGGCGCAGGCGCGCACGGCAAGCTCAGCTTTCCCCATCGCGTCGTGCGCCAGGTGCGCCTGCGCGACCCCGCGGCCTACATGACCGGAGCCGAGGGCGGCGCGGCGATCGCGAGCGAGACCGAGGTCGCGCGCGCCGACCTGCCGTTCGAGTTCATGCTCAATGCCTTGCGACTGAAGGACGGCTTCGAGCTCGCGATCTTTCGCGAGCGCACCGGCTTGCCGATGTCGGCGATCGAGGCACCGTTGGCGCAAGCGGAGCGGCGCGGCCTCGTGCGCCGCGACCTGCAGCGCGTCGAGCCGACCGCGCTCGGCTTCGACTTCCTCAACGATCTGCAGCAGCTCTTCCTGCCGGCCGAGCACTGAAGCGTCCAGCGAAGTCGTTGCGCGGGCGCGCCAGCGCCGTGCATTCGACGCATTTGCCCGCGTTACGCGGGCCACTTGCGGGCGTCGGCGCCGAACCCCGCTGCTAGACTGGATCGAAGCTCCACGCCGCCTCAGTGCCCTCCAAGATCGACCCCACTTCCAGCGACCCTGCCGCGCTCAGTCTTCACGGCGCGCTCCAGTTGTTGCAGCAGTCTGGCCACGACCTGCCGGACCGCGAGGCGTTCCCGACGGCGTGGCTGCAGGCGGTGATCGACGGCCTGTGCGAGCTGTCGAGCCGTGATCCGCTCACCGGTCTGGCGAACCGGCGCCAGTTCGAGCTGCAGCTTGCGAGCGAAGTCGATCGCGTCGCCCGCGCCGGCGAGCCGGCGCTCGTCCTGATGATCGACATCGACCACTTCAAGCGCGTCAACGATGCCCATGGCCACCAGGCCGGCGACGTCGTGCTGAAGGCCGTCGCCAATGCGCTGCGCGACTGCATCCGGCCCATGGACACCGTCGCGCGCTTCGGTGGCGAAGAGTTCTCGATGATCCTGCCCAACTGTCCGCCCTCGTTCGGGATGATGGTGGCCGAGCGCATCCGCACGCACGTGTACTCGCGCGTCATCGGCATCGCGCCGGGACAGAACGTGTCGGTCAGCGTCTCGATCGGCGGTGCCTTCGCGCCGCAGTGGGTGCGCTCGTCGTCTCTGCTCTGGGTCGAGCGTGCCGACCAGCATCTCTATCGCGCCAAGTCGGAGGGCCGCAACCGTGCCTGCCTCGAGCAGCCGATGGTCTCGCACGTGAGTGCCGAAGAAAAGGGTCTGCTCTTCGGCACCTCGCAGTTCCAGGAATTCGAATGACGAAGCGGGCCTCGATCCTCGCGGTGACGAGCGGCAAGGGCGGCGTCGGCAAGACCTTCTTCTCCGCCAACCTCGCCGCCGCGCTCGCACGCCGCGGCGAGAACGTGCTGGTGCTCGACGCCGATCTCGGCCTGGCCAACCTCGACGTCGTCCTCAACCTGCAGCCGAAGATCACGCTGCACGATGTCTTCACCGGTACGGCGACGCTCGAGGAGGCCGTCCTCGCCGCGCCGGGCGGCTTCTCGGTGCTGCTCGCGGGCTCGGGGCTGGTCGAATATTCGCGTCTCACGCCGCAGGTGCGCGAGCAGCTGGTCGAGATCATCGACAAGCTCGCGCCGCGCTTCGACCGCATCCTGATCGACACGGGCGCCGGCATCTCTGACGTCGTGCTCCACGCGATCTCGCTCGCCGGCGACGTGCTCGTCATCGCCACGCCCGAGCCGACGTCGATGACCGACGCCTACGCCACGATCAAGCTGCTCGCGACGCAGCAGCAGCGTCGCGCGATCCGGCTCGTCGTCAACCAGGTGAGCGTGACCGGCGAGGGCCGCACGATCAGGAAGCAGCTGCAGCTCGTGGTCGATCGCTTCGTCGTGCCGCAGCTCGACAACGGCAGCGGCGCCGCCGTGCCGCTCGAGCTCATGGGCGAGATTCCGACCGATCCGGCGGTGCGCGATGCCGTCAAGCGCCGCGGCCTGCTGCTCGAGATCACGCCCGGCTCGCCGGCAGCCTCGGCGGTGATCGCGATCGCGACGCGCTTCGCCGGCGAGAAGGCGATCGCCGCCGCCGCGGCCGTCAAGGCGCAGGCCGTTTCGCGCCTGGCCTGAGCAGCACCAGCAAGGCGCCGTGGCCGCCGTCGGCGGGCCGGGCGTGGGTGAAGGCGAGCACCTCGTTGCGCTGCACCAGCCACGACTTCACCTTCGCCTTGAGCACCGGCTCTCGGCCCGGCGAGCCGAGACCCTTGCCGTGGACGACGCGCACGCAGCGCAGGCCCTCGCGCGCGGCGTCGCGCAGGAACGTGTCGATGCGCTCGCGCGCCTGGTCGCGCCGCAGGCCATGCAGGTCGATCTCGGCCTGCATCACCCAGACGCCGCGGCGGAGCTTCCTCACGACGTCGATGCCGATGCCGCTGCGCCGATAGGAGAGCGCATCGTCGGTGTCGAGCAGAGACTCGGCGTTGAAGCCGTCGGAAAGCGATTCGACCAGTGCCGCGGCCTCGTCGCGCTGGCGCTGGCGCGCCACCGGCTCGGGCCGCGGCTTGGGCAGCGGCGGCACGGCGCCCTTGCGCAGCGAGATCACGTCGCCGACGGTGCGCGCGAACAGGTCGCGCTCGCGTCGCTCGGCCGTCTCCCGCTCGGCGAGCTGCGCGCGCTCGGCGGCTGCCGCGGCGTCGGCGATGCGGCGTCGCTCGTGCAACGCGGCGCGGATGCGCGTCAGCTCCGCGAGCGAGCCCGCCTTGCCCGGCGCGCCGCTCACAGCAATCCCCGCTCAGCGAACGAGACGATGGCCGCGCCGTGGCCGACGACGAGGTGGTCGAGGACGCGCACGTCGACCAGCGCCAGCGCAGTCTTCAGCGTCTGCGTCAGGAACTCATCCGAGCGCGACGGCTCGGCAAGGCCCGATGGATGGTTGTGGGCCAGGATCACCGCCGCCGCGCCGAGCTCGAGCGCGCGCTTGACGACCTCGCGCGGGTACACGCTCGTCTGCGTCAGCGTGCCGCGAAACATCTCCTCGAGGCGCACGAGCCTGTTCTGGGCGTCGAGGAAGAGCACCGCGAAGACCTCGTGCTCGCGGCCGCCGAGCTGCAGATGCAGGTATTCCTTGACCTTCGCCGGCGCGTCGAACACCGGCCTGGCGTTGAGCTCGCTCGCGACCGAGCGGCGCGCGAGCTCGAGCACGGCCGCGATCTCGGCGCGCTTGGCCGGGCCGAGTCCCTTGATGCGCTTCAGATCCGCGGGCTCGGCGCGCAGCAGGCCGGCGAGGCCGCCGAACGCGTCGAGGAGCTGCTGGGCGAGCTGCAGGACGCTCGTGCCCTTGAAGCCGGTGCGCAGCAGAAGGGCGATCAGCTCGGCATCGGCGAGGGCTTGCGGCCCGAGCGCGAGCAGCTTTTCGCGCGGTCGCGCCGAGGCGGGAATGTCCTTCAACATGGCGGGTCGGGTCGCAGGGCGTCCGGCTCGTAAAATGCGACCTCAGTCTATTCCCTCGAAAGGCGCCCACTTGAATCGCGTCGAGCCCGGCTCGTTCCTCACCTTGCACTACCGCTTGCGCGGCGACGACGGTGCGGCGTTCGTCGACACCTTCGCGACGCAGCCCGCCACGCTCTCGCTCGGTACGGGCGAGCTCGCGCCGGCGATGGAAGCGCGCCTGATCGGCATGGAAGCCGGCAGCGAGGGCTCGTTCGCGCTCGCGGCGGGCGAGGTGTTCGGCCAGCCCGATCCGGGTCTCGTGCAGCGCGTGAGCCGTGCGCTCCTCGCCAGGGAAGGCGACGCGGATGGCGACTACCAGGTCGGCGACGTCGTCCGCTTCCCGGGACCCGAGGGCGGCACGATCGCCGGCATCGTGCGCAGCGTCGACGTCGACTCGCTCCTCTTCGATTTCAACCATCCGCTCGCCGGTCGTCCACTGACGTTCGACGTGAAGCTGATCGGAGTCCTGCCGTCATGATGCCCCCACGCTCGCTTCGCTCGCTGCCCCCCGAGGGGGCGCGACCGGGCTCGGGGCGGCCCGGCGCCCGGTCATGAGCCTCGACGAAGTTCTCCTCGCCGAGCCACGCGGCTTCTGCGCCGGTGTCGACCGGGCGATCGAGATCGTCGAGCGCGCGCTGCAGAAGTTCGGCGCGCCGATCTACGTGCGCCACGAGATCGTCCACAACACCTATGTCGTCGACGACCTCAAGAAGAAGGGCGCGATCTTCATCGAGAACCTCGACGACGTGCCTGCGGGCGCGACGCTCGTCTTCAGCGCCCACGGCGTGTCGCAGGCGATCAGGAAGGAAGCGGCGATGCGCGGCTTCACGGTGTTCGACGCGACCTGCCCGCTCGTCACCAAGGTCCATGTCGAGGTCGCCAAGCTGGCGCGCGACGGGTTCGAGTTCATCATGATCGGCCACAAGGGCCATCCGGAAGTCGAAGGCACGATGGGCCAGCTCGAGGGCGGCATCCATCTGGTCGAGGACGTGCACGACGTCGAGAAGCTCGTCCTGTCGGCGGGCTTGCGACTCGCGGTCGTCACGCAGACGACGCTCTCGGTCGACGACGCGGCCGAGATCCTCGCTGCCGTGAGGCGGCGCTTTCCCGAAGTGCGCACGCCCAAGCAGCAGGACATCTGCTATGCGACCCAGAACCGCCAGGACGCGGTCAAGTTGCTCGCGCCCGGCGTCGACGTGCTCGTCGTCGTCGGCAGCCCGAGCAGCTCGAACAGCAACCGCCTGCGCGAGCTCGCCGAGCGGCTTGGCGCCGATGCCTACATGGTCGACACGGCCGCGGATCTCAAGGCGGAATGGTTCGAGGGCAAGCGCCGCGTCGGCGTCACCGCCGGCGCCTCGGCGCCTGAAGTGCTGGTCGAGGCCGTCGTCGCGCGGTTGCGCGCGCTCGGTGCGGTGTCGGTCAGGAGTGTCGCGGGCACGCCGGAGCGCGTTCACTTCCCGCTGCCGATGGGTCTCGGCGATCGCGCGATGCGCGACGTGCCGAACTAGCGTCGAGGCCTCGAGCCGAGGCTTCTATTTGCGCAGGCGCGGGTGGAAGACGATCGGCGCGACGCCGCCCGGCACCGGTCCGGTCGCGGCGGTCTTCTTCCCCGCGGCATCGGCCGACTTGTCGCAGCCGTCGCACGCGCATCCCGACGACGCGACGGCATGTCGCGCCATCACCTCGGCGAGCGGTCCGGGCAGCGACAGCTTCAGCAGTGCCACGGCGAGCACGCGCCGCGTCGAGGCCGGCATCAGCGTCCAGACCGCGTACGTCGCGCATGAAGCGACGACGGTGGCGACCACAAGGGTTTGAACGATCACGTCAGGCTCCGAGCGCGAGCGTCACGCGGTACGTAATGAACGACGCGATGTAGGCGAGGGCGAACAGGTAGGCGGCCATCGCCACCGGATAGCGCCACGAGTTGGTCTCGCGCTTGACGACCGCGAGCGTCGAGATGCATTGCGGCGCGAACACATACCAGGCGAGCAGCGAGTACGCGGTGGCGAGCGACCAGCCCTTGGCGATGATCGGCGAGAGCGCTTCGGCGACGCCGCTGCCGGCGGCCGACATCGAGTAGACCGTGCCGAGCGCACCGACCGCGACTTCGCGTGCGGCCAGGCCGGGCACGAGTGCGATCGAGATCTGCCAGTTGAAGCCGATCGGCGCGAACACGTGTTCGAGCGTGTGGCCGAGCATGCCGGCGATGCTGTACTGGATCGCGGGTCCGGTCGCGCCGATCGGCGGCGCCGGAAAGCTCGACAGCGCCCAGAGCACGACGGTGAGCGCGAAGATGATGCCGCCGACCCGGCGCAGGAAGATGCCGGCGCGCTCCCACAGGCCCAGGCCGAGATTACGCAGGTTGGGCATCCGATACGGCGGCAGCTCGAGCATCAGCGGCTGGTAGCGGCGCTTGATCCAGACCCGCTTGAACACCCACGCGACGGCCATCGCCGAGACCACGCCGGCCACGTAGAGGCCGAAGAGCGTCAGGCCGCGCAGGTTGAACGGGCCGACGTCGGTCGCGGGAACGAATGCGCCGATGAGGAGCGCGTAGACCGGCAGCCGCGCCGAGCAGGTCATGAGCGGCGCGACCATGATCGTCGCGACACGGTCCTTCCAGTTGGCGATCGTGCGCGTCGCCATGATCCCGGGGATCGCGCAGGCGAAGCTCGACAGCAGCGGGATGAAGGCACGACCCGACAGGCCCACCTTGCCCCTCAGGTTGTCGAGCAGGAAGGCGGCGCGCGGCAGGTAGCCCGAGTCTTCCAGCAGCAGGATGAAGAAGAAGAGGATCAGGATCTGCGGCAGGAACACGAGCACGCTGCCGGCGCCTGCGATCACGCCGTCGACGAGGAGGCTGCGCAGCGGGCCGTCGGCCATGTGGGTCGAGATCGCCTGGCCGAGCGAGGCGACCACCCCTTTGATCACGTCCATCGGCACGTTGGCCCACGAGAACACGGCCTGGAACATCAGGAAGAGGACGACCGCGAGCAGCATCAAGCCCCAGACCGGATGCATCACGACCGCATCGATCCGGTGGTGGAAGCGCTTGATCGAGGCTGCGCCCGGCGCCACGATGGCGAGGATGCGGCGCACTTCGCGCTGCAGGTCGGCCGACGACGGCGCGTCGCGCATCGCCGCATCGTCGGCGGCGCGCCCGGCGCCGAGGGCGGCACCCGGCGCGTCGGCCGCGGTGCTGCCGAGATGCGTCTCGAGCATCTTGAGCAATCCGGCGTGGCCGTCGGAGCGCACTGCGACGGTCTCGACCACCGGGCAGCCGAGCTCGGCCGAGAGCTTGGCGACATCGATCGCGAGACCTTCGGCGCGCGCGACGTCGGCCATGTTGAGGGCGACGATGAGCGGGCGGCCGAGCCGCGCCAGCTCGAGCACGAGGCGCAGGTTCATGCGCAGGTTGGTCGCGTCGACGACGGCGACGATCGCGTCGGGCGCGGCCTCGCCGTGGCGCCGGCCCTCGATCACCTCGAGCGTGATCTGCTCGTCGGGCGTCGCCGGCGTCAGGCTGTAGGCGCCGGGCAGGTCGATGATCGACACGGCACGGCCGTTGGCCAGGCGGGTCAGGCCGACCTTGCGCTCGACCGTCACGCCAGCGTAGTTCGCGACCTTCTGGCGCGCGCCGGTCAGGAGGTTGAAGAGGGCGGTCTTGCCGCAGTTCGGATTGCCGACCAGCGCGACGCTCCAGAGCG
>JAYTHL010000278.1:0-4677 GCA_043732605.1 Rhizobacter sp.
GCGCCGCGCGAAGAGGGCGTCACCGCGCGTAAGGCGATGGACCAGCGCCTCGATGTTCGCCTGGCCCGCGCCAACCTCGAGTTCATCGCTCGCGAGCAGGGACTGACGACCGTGACCAGCTTCGTGAACGCGTTCGAGCTGGGCGTGAAGCAGGACAACGAGACCGGCTTGCCGCGCCAGAGGGGATATGACCTGTCGGTGCCGCTGCCGATCTTCGATTTCGGCGACGCGGCGCGTTCTCGCGCCCAGTCGCTCTACATGGCGGCCTTCTACCGCACGGCGCAACTGACGGTCGATGCAGGCTCTCAAGTCCGCGAACACTACGGCGCGTACCGGACCGCATACGACATCTCGAAGCACTACCACGACGAGATCGTGCCGCTGCGCAAGACCATCGCCGAGGAAAACGTGCTTCGCTACAACGGCATGCTGATCGGTGTGTTCGAGCTGCTCGCCGACTCGCGCGAGCAGATCGGCAGCGTCATCCAGGCGATCGA
Source organism: Rhizobacter sp. (assembly GCA_043732605.1). Classification (GTDB taxonomy): domain Bacteria; phylum Pseudomonadota; class Gammaproteobacteria; order Burkholderiales; family Burkholderiaceae_C; genus Schlegelella_A. The sequence goes on from JAYTHL010000278.1 coordinate 498, forward strand.
CGCGCAGCGCGACTTCTGGCTTGCCGACGCGGCCTTGCAGGCTGCGCTGATCGGTCGCCCGATGAACACGATGTCCGCCCGCAGAACGGAAACCCCATGACCACGAATCGACGCAATTTCCTGCTCGGTGGTGCCGCGACCGCGGTGGCCGCATCGAGCGTCAGCAGGGTCGCCATGGCCGCCTTGCCCGAGCCCGTATCGCAGGCGACGCCCAACACGATGCCGCCGCTCGTGCCGAACACCGGCCGCAACTACAACCCTGTCGTCACGTTGAACGGCTGGACGCTGCCCTGGCGCATGAACAACGGCGTCAAGGAGTTCCATCTTGTCGCCGAGCCGGTCGTGCGCGAGATGGCGCCGGGCTTCAAGGCGCATCTCTGGGGCTACAACGGCCAGTCGCCCGGCCCGACCATCGAGGTCGTCGAAGGTGATCGGGTGCGCATGTTCGTGACCAACAAGCTGCCCGAGCGGACGACGATCCACTGGCACGGACAGCGCCTGCCGAACGGCATGGACGGCGTGGCCGGGCTGACGCAGCCGGCCATCGAGCCCGGCAAGACCTTCGTCTACGAGTTCGTCGCCAGGCGGCCGGGCACGTTCATGTACCACCCGCACGCCGACGAGATGACGCAGATGGCCATGGGGATGATGGGTTTCTGGATCACGCATCCGAAGGCCGCGCACCCGCTCATCGCCGAAGTCGATCGCGACTTCGTCTTCCTGCTCAACGCCTACGACATCGAGCCGGGCGCCTACACGCCCAAGATCATGACGATGCTCGACTTCAACCTGTGGTCGTGGAACAGCCGCATCTTTCCCGGCATCGATTCGCTCAACGTCCGGCAGAACGACCGCGTTCGCATCCGCATGGGCAACCTGACGATGACGAATCACCCGATGCATATCCACGGGCATGAGTTCTTCGTCACCGGAACGGATGGCGGGCCGACGCCGAAATCGACGCGCTGGCCCGAGGTCACGACGGATGTGGCGGTCGGGCAGATGCGTCAGCTCGAGTTCATCGCCGATGCCGAGGGCGACTGGGCCTTCCACTGCCACAAGAGCCATCACACGATGAACGCCATGGGGCACGAGGTGCCGACCATGATCGGTGTCGAGCACCGCGGCGTGGTCAGCGAGATCAACAAGCTGATCCCCGACTACATGGTGATGGCCGAACGCGGCATGGCCGACATGACGGAGATGGAAATGCCCATCCCCGACAACACGGCGCGAATGATGGGCGGCGAAGGCCCTTTCGGCTCGGTCGAGATGGGCGGAATGTTCAGCGTCATCAAGGTCCGGTCCGGTCAGAAGCCGGGTGACTACGCGGACCCCGGTTGGTACAGGCACCCGCCGGGAACCAACGCCTTCGAGTGGACCGGCTCGCTCGCCGAGCCCTCGCGATTCGCTTCGGAAGGCGGCCAGTCGATGCCTGCTCGCGGCAAGCCGGCGCGAGAGATCGAAGTGCAGATCCGCAAGCCGAGCGGTCACATGGAGCACTGAGTGCCCGGCCCCTTTTTTCACCTGAAAGGAATGACCCGATGAAATCCAGATTGACTGCCGCTGTCCTGCTTGCCGGACTCCTGTCGGCCGGTGGCGCGTTCGCTCATGGCAAAGATGACGCGGCGGCGAAGAACGCCGACGGCCACGCCCACGAACACGGGGACAGCGATGCCATCGGCGTCGCCGGCGACGTCGCCAAGGCTTCCAGGACCGTCAACGTCGACATGAGCGACGCAATGCGCTTCACACCCTCGAACCTTGCTGTGCGCCAGGGTGAAACGGTCCGCTTCGTCGTCAAGAACTCGGGCGCGGTCAAGCACGAATTCGTTCTTGGCACAGAGAAGGAACTCAGGGAGCACTACGAGTTGATGAAGAAGTTTCCCGAGATGGAGCACTCTGATCCGAACATGGTGACGGTCGCTCCGGGCAAGACCGGCGAGGTGGTCTGGCAGTTCACCAGGTCGGGAAAAGTCGACTTCGCGTGCCTGCAGCCCGGTCACTACGACGCGGGAATGAAGGGCAGCGTCAAGGTGGCCGCTGCCAAAGGCGTCGCCAAGCGTGACGGACGCGCTGTCGACAAACGCTGATCCGCACGCCTCGCTCCTTCCACTGAATCCACAGGGACCATTCATGAAGACCCTCGCTTCCATCGCTCTCACTTCTCTCGTCCTGTTCTCGACGGCGACCCATGCGACCGGCGACGCGGCCAGCGCACCGTTGTCCACGCCGGCGTCCTCCGAAATGACCAGCGGAGAGGTCCGAAAGGTCGACATGGACACCCGGAAGATCACGCTCAAGCACGGGGAGATCAAGAACCTCGGCATGCCCGGGATGACGATGGTCTTCCAGGTCAAGGAGCCGGCCATGCTGGAGGCGGTGAAGTCCGGCGACAAGGTTCGATTCACAGCCGAGAAGATGAACGGCGCGCTGACGATCACCAATCTCGAAGTCGCGAAGTAGGGCGACGACGTGCAAGGGAAGAGCTCGTTCGTGGACGGCTAGCTCCGCAGCATGGTCTGCAGAAGCGGTCCACCGCACCGACCGGGTCAGGAAGCGCACGTATCTTGCGACAGTCGAGCCCTGGCGTTGTCGAGCCGGACTCCCTACCCGACGAGCTTCTTCGTCGGCTTCCTACCGATTCGCGAAGGAGCAGACGACATGAGCACGGATGCGAAGGCGTACTTCGTGGGGGGCGGCATCGGCTCCCTGGCTGCAGCAGCATTCATGATCCGCGACGGCGGATGGGATGGCGCGCGCATCTCGGTCTTCGAAGAAGCGGCGGTTCTGGGCGGCAGCTTGGATGCGGCGGGGAACGCCGAAGCGGGGTATTCGCTTCGCGGCGGCCGGATGTTGACAACGGACAACTACGAATGCACTTGGGATCTCTACAAGTCGATCCCCTCGTTGGTCAACCAAGGCAAGACCGTCTTCGACGAGACCGTCGAGTTCAATGAGAAGCACAGGGCGCATTCGATGGCGAGGCTCGTCGACCGCCGGCGCGCCAAGGTTCCAGTCACCTCGATGGGTTTTTCGATGCAGGACCGACTCGAACTGCTTCGACTCAGCAACGCCAGCGAAGAATCGTTGGGCTCGAGCCGGATCACCGACTCGTTGTCGCCGGCGTTTTTCGAGACCGAGTTCTGGTACATGTGGGTCACCACGTTCGCATTCCAGCCGTGGCACAGCGCCGTCGAGTTCAAACGCTATCTGCACCGGTTCATGCTCGAGTTTTCCAGGATCGACACCCTGGCCGGCGTCAAGCGGACCGTCTACAACCAGTACGACTCGCTGGTGCTGCCATTGAAGAGCTGGCTCGAGGGTCGGGGGGTTCGCTTCGTCACGGGTCGCAAGGTCACGGGCCTCGATCATGCGATCGAAGGTGGCAAGTTCGTCGTCACGGGACTCCATTGCCAGGACGACGAGCACAGCGAGTGGGTCGCTGTCCACGACGGCGATTTCGTCTTCCTTCAGAACGGCTCGATGACCGATGCCTCTAGCCTGGGCTCGATGACGGCCCCACCCGAGAAGCGCACGAAGGCAGACAGCGGCGGCTGGACGCTCTGGGAGACATTGGCAAAGGACCGACCGGAGTTCGGCAACCCGGCGGCCTTCAACAGCTGCATCGCCCAGTCGTGCTGGGAGTCGTTCACCGTCACCTTGCCGAACCCCGCCTTCTTCGACGAGATGACTCGCTTCAGCGGCAACGAGGCCGGGACGGGCGGCCTCGTGACGTTCAAGGATTCGAGCTGGCTGATGTCGATCGTGCTCGCGCATCAACCTCACTTCATCGATCAGCCGGCCAATGTCCAGGTTTTCTGGGGCTACGCGCTGTCGCCGGACCGGGTCGGAGATTTCGTGCCGAAGCCGATGCCGGAGTGCACCGGCTCCGAGATCCTGAAGGAATTGTGCGGGCACCTCCGATTCGATCCGGAAATCGTTGCGACCGCCAACTGCATCCCATGCAGGATGCCTTACATCACGAGCATGTTCATGCCGCGCAGCCCTGGCGATCGGCCGCTGCCGGTGCCGACCGGATCGAAGAACCTCGCGTTCATCAGCCAGTTCGTCGAGATTGCCGACGATGTCGTCTTCACAGTGGAGTACTCGGTTCGGGCGGCCCAGATGGCCGTCTATCAGCTGCTCGGCGTCGACCGCCAGGTACCACCGGTCACGC
>JAYTHL010000279.1:0-14361 GCA_043732605.1 Rhizobacter sp.
TCGCTGCTGCTGTTCATCGCTTGCGGCCTGCACGTCCGGGCGCGGCTGCGCAGCTCGGCGCTCGCCGTCGCGGCCGCTGGCGCCGGACCGCTGCCGTGAGCCTGCTCGATGCGCTGCGCGCCGCGGTTGGCGCGGTGCACGTGATCGTCGACGGCGACCGCTCCGCCTACGAGCTCGACTGGCGCAAGCGCTTTCGCGGTCGCGCGCTCGCGATCGTCCGGCCGGGCTCGACCGAAGAGGTCGCTGCCGTCGTCTCGGCGTGCCGCGCGCATGGAGCGAGCATCGTCCCGCAAGGCGGCAACACCGGCCTCGTCGGTGGCTCGGTGCCCGACGAGAGCGGAACCCAGGTGCTGCTGTCGCTCGGCCGCATGAACCGCATCCGCAGCGTCGACCGGCGCAACCTCACGCTCGTCGCCGAGGCCGGCTGCATCCTGCAGTCGGTGCAGAGCGAAGCGCTCGCGCACGACCTGATGTTCGCGCTCAGCCTGGCGGCCGAAGGCAGCTGCACGATCGGCGGCAACCTCGCGACCAACGCCGGCGGCACGCAGGTGCTGCGCTACGGCAACGCGCGCGAGCTCTGCCTCGGTGTCGAGGCCGTCACCGCAGAAGGACGCGTCTGGGACGGCCTCTCGGGCCTGCGCAAGGACAACACCGGCTACGACCTGCGCGATCTCCTGATCGGCAGCGAAGGCACGCTGGCGATCATCACCGCCGCGACGCTGAAGCTGCATCCGCGGCCGGCCGCCGTCATGACCGCGATGGCGACGCTGCCGACGCTCGCCGCAGCGACATCGCTGCTCGCGCTCGCGCAGCGCCGGCTCGGCTCCGGGCTGACCGGCTTCGAGGTGATGAACGCGTTTTCGCTCGAGCTCGTGCGCCGGCACCTGCCGCAGCTGCGCCAGCCGCTCGCGTCCGCGGCGTGGACGGTGCTCGTCGAGCACTCCGATGGCGAGAGCGAGACTCACGCCACAGAGTCGCTGGAAGCGATGCTCGGCGAGGCGCTCGAGCAGGGCCTGATCGACGACACCGCCGTCGCCGCGAGCCTCGATCAGGCCAACGCGATGTGGCATGTGCGCGAGTCGATCCCGATCGCGCAGTCGAGCGAAGGCGCGAACGTCAAGCACGACATCGCCCTGCCGATCTCGGCGATCGAGGAGTTCGTCGCCAGCACCGATGCTGCCCTGCTGGCCGCGTTCCCGGGCGTGCGCCTGGTCGACTTCGGTCACCTCGGCGACGGCAACCTGCACTACAACGTCCAGGGTCCGCCGGGCCTCGACGGTGCGACCTTCGTGCAGCGTCACGAGGCCGCGATCAACGAGACGGTCTACAACGCCGTGGTCGCGCGCGGCGGCTCGATCTCCGCCGAGCACGGCATCGGCGCGCTCAAGCGCGAGCAGCTGGCCGCGCGCAAGTCGCCGGTCGCGCTCGACATGATGGCGGCGATCAAGCGCGCGCTCGACCCGACAGGCGTGCTGAATCCAGGTCGCGTGCTTCGGCCTCCAGCCACGCCATGAAATCCTGCACCTCTGGCTTGGCCGCTGCGGCTGCCGAAGCCAGCATGAAATAGCTGCGCGGTGAGGCGATCCGGTCGCTGAACGGCGCGACCAGCTTCCGGCCCTTGATCGCGCTCGCGATCAGCGGCATGCGCCCGAGCGCGACGCCCTGCCCGGCGAGCGCCGCCGAGATCAGCTGGTCGTACGACGAGAAGTGGAGCGCGCCGGCGGGATGCAGGTCGTCGAGACCCATCGCGTGCAGCCAGAGACCCCAGTCCTGCAGTTGATTGTTGCCATCGGGCTCCATGCGCAGCAGCGTGTGCGCCGCCAGGTCGCTCGGCTTGGCGAGCGGCGCGAACGGCGGCCGGCGCAGGCGCGGCGCGCACACCGGGAAGACGATCTCGCCGAAGAGCCGCGTGCCCGCGCCCGACGTGCCGGCCTGCACCGATCGGTAGCGGACAGCGAGGTCGACACCATCGCGGTCGAGGTTGACGAGGGTGTTGCTCGCCGAGATCCGCACGTCGACGCCGGGATGCGCGCTCACGAAGCCGGCCAGGCGCGGAATCAGCCAGAGGCCTGCGAAGCCAGGCGTCGTCGTGACGACGACGGTCTTGACACGCTCGCTGCGCCGGATCTCGCGCGTCGCACGGTCGATGCGCCCGAGCGCCTCGAGCGTCGCCGCGTAGAGCCGCGAGCCGTCCTCGGTCAGCGCCAGCGCGCGATGCATACGGCGAAAGAGCGCGACGCCGAGCCGGCCTTCGAGCGCCTGCACCTGGCGGCTGACGGCCGACTGCGTCAGCGCGACTTCCGCGGCGGCGCGGGTGAAGCTCAGATGCCGTGCGGCGCTTTCGAACGCAACGAGAAGATCGAGCGGCGGAAGCTCGAACGGGCTCTTGCTCACGATCTGGTTTTGCATGCGCTGAACGCATGCGAAGAATGAAGAATCACCGCTTGAGTTGCATCGATCTGGCTGGGAAACTGTCTCCTGCAGTCGCCGATCAGGCAAGTCAAGAGCGGCCGCGCTGCATGCATCATCTTCATGCTACAGGAGTCGACCATGAACAACGATCTGCTGCTCGCCTCGCGCTCGCTCGCCAAGGGCCGCATCCGCCATCTTCCGGTCCGGGTCGGCCGCTCGATCGAGTGCCTCAGCGGCTCGCTCTGGATCACCCAGGACGGCGACCGGCGCGACATCGTCCTCGGCCCCGGCGAAGCCTTCGCGTTCGACCGCCGGACCGACGCGCTGCTCAGCGCCTTCGACGACTCACGCTACGTCGTGTTCGACGCCAGCGAGCCCGTCCGTCACTGAACCGGGCCCTTGGCGGCATCGGGCATCGGCAGCGCCATGACCTCGATCCCTTCCTCGCGCAAGGCGTCGGCGTCTTCCTTCGACGCCTTGCCGCGGATGCCGCGCTCCTCGACCTCGCCGTAGTGGATGCGCCGCGCTTCCTCGGGGAAGCGGTCGCCGACGTCCTCGGTGGTGTTCATCACCTGGCGCACGGCGCGCAGCCATTGCGACTGCAGCGTCATCTCGGTGCGCACCTCGGGCGGTACCGGCGTTTCGACCGCGGCATGGCGCGAGACGTTGAGGCGCGGCGCGGTCGGAAGCCGTTCGACGTGCGTGTCGCCGCACAACGGACAGGCGACGATCGCCCGCTCCTTCTGCGACAGGAAGTCCTCTTCCGATGCGAACCACCCCTCATAGGCGTGATGCTGGCCGCAGCGCAGGTTGAGGACCTTCATCGACGCATTATCGGCATGAAGCTCAGGGCGCCGACACCCACCGAAGAGGCCAGCGCCCGGCGCGCCAGTTCTGCAGCCAGAGCAGGCCGACCAGCGTCTTGGCATCGGTGACCTCGCCGCGGCCGCAGGCGAGCGCGAGCTCGGCCTCGCTGGTCTCGAGAACATCGAGGAACTCGCCTTCGTCGAGGCAGCGATCGCCCTTCACCAGCCCACGCGCGAACCAGACCTCGATCGCCTCGGTGGAATACGCGATCGCGTTGTGCATGTGGCCGGCGCGCGCCCATTCGGTGGCGCGGTAGCCGGTCTCCTCGACCAGCTCGCGCACGGCGCAGTTGATGACCGGCTCGCCGGCCTCGAGCTTGCCGGCCGGGAACTCGAGCATCGCTTCGCCGATCGGATAGCGCCATTGCCGCTCGACGACGAGCCAACCGTCGTCGAGGATCGGCACGATCATCACCGCGCCAGGATGGACGATGTACTCGCGGCCCGCTTCGCTCCCGTCGGGCAGCGCGACCCGGTCGCGGCGGACGTCGAGAAAGGCGCCGCGCCACACCTGCTCCGACTCGACCTGGGTCTCGCGCAGATGCGCGACGTCCGTCATGTCGCGAACATCCTGACGATCGCCTGCTCGCAAAGCTGCATCAGGCCGCCCGGCAGGATGCCCAGCAGCAGCACGGCGGCGCCGTTGAACGACAGCATGATGCGCACGTCGCGGTCGCCTTCGATGGCATGCGTGTCGACCGGATCGTCGAAGTACATCACCTTGACGACGCGCAGGTAGTAGTACACGCCGAGCAGCGAGAGCACCACGGCGGCGACGGCGAGCCAGATGAAGCCCGGCACGTTGGTAGAGACCAGCGCCTGCAGCACGGCGAGCTTGGCGTAGAAGCCGACCGTCGGCGGGATGCCGGCGAGCGAGAACATGAACACCGCCATCACGCCCGCGAACCACGGGCTGCGCCGGGCCAGGCCGCGGAAGTCGTCGATGCGCTCGGCCTCATGGCCGGCGCGCGAGAGCAGCATGATCATGCCGAAGGTGCCGAGCGAGGTGAGCACGTCGGTGACGACGTAGAACATCGCCGAGCTGTAGGCGTTGCTGGCCGAGAAGGTGTTGCCGGCGACCACCCCGGGGCAGAGGCCGAGCAGCATGAAGCCGATCTGCGCGATGGTCGAGTACGCCAGCATCCGCTTGAGATTGGTCTGCGCGATCGCGGCGAGGTTGCCGAGCAGCATCGAGGCCAGCGACAGCAGCACCAGCATCTGTTGCCAGTCGACGGCCAGGCCGATCATCCCCTCGACGAGGAGGCGGATCGTGATCGCGAAAGCGGCGAGCTTGGGTGCGCCCCCCACGAGCAGCGTCATCGAGGTCGGTGCGCCCTGGTAGACGTCGGGCACCCACATGTGGAACGGGACCGCGCCGAGCTTGAACGCCAGGCCCGAGACGACGAACACGGTGCCGAGGACAAGCACGGCGCGGTTGATGCGCCCGGTGCCGATCGCCTTGAAGACCTCGCTGATCTCGAGCGAGCCGGTCGCGCCGTACATCATCGAGAGGCCATACAGCAGGAAGCCGCTCGCCAGCGCGCCGAGGACGAAGTACTTCATCGCCGCCTCGGTCGCGCCGATGTCGTCGCGGCGCATGGCAACCAGCGCGTAGAGCGAGAGCGACATCAGCTCGAGGCCGAGGTAGACGACGAGGAAGTTGTTCGCCGCGACCATCACCAGAATGCCGAGCAGCGCGAACATCGAGAGCGTGAAGAGCTCGCCCTTGAGCATGTCGCGGCTGGCTGCGTAGGGCCGGGCGTAGACGAGCGTGGTCATCATCGCCAGCGTCGCGAACAGGCCGAGGAGGTGGCCCATCGGATCGGCGACGACCATGTGCTGCATCGCGTAGTAGGTCGCGCCGCCGTAGAAGTACCAGAGCTGCGCGAGTGCGACGCCGAAGAGCGACGCCTGGGCCAGGCAGTAGGTGACGATCCGATCCTTGCCCGGAATCCACAGGTCGGTCAGCGCAACCACGCACGCCATCACGAGGAGCGCGATCTCGGGCGAGATGGGGTAGACGGCTTGCCAGTTCATGGTCTTGTCGTTCGGATGGTCAGCGGGCGATCTTCGAGACCGCCACGTGGCGCAGCAGGCCGCTCACCGACTCGTGCATGACGTCGGTGAAGGGCTTCGGATACAGGCCCATCGCCAGGACTGCGACCGCCAGGACGAAGAGCATTGCGAACTCGCGCTTGCCGATGTCGACGAGGTCGCGGACGTGGTCGTTGGCGACCGCGCCGAAGTACACGCGCTTGACCATCCAGAGCGTGTAGCCCGCGCCCCAGATCATGGTCGAGGCCGCGATCATCGCGATCCAGAAGTTCACCTTCACTGCGCCGAGGATGACCATCCACTCGCCGACGAAGCCCGCCGTGCCCGGCAGGCCGACGTTGGCCATCGCGAACAGCACCGCGAACGACGCGAACACCGGCATCGTGTTGGCGACGCCGCCGTAGGCCGAGATCTCGCGCGAGTGGACGCGGTCGTAGAGGACGCCGATGCACAGGAACATCGCGCCCGAGACGAAGCCGTGCGAGATCATCTGCACGATCGCGCCCGAGGTCGTGAGCTCGCTGCCCATGCCCTTCTCGTCGAACAGGAAGAAGCCCAGCGTGACGAAGCCCATGTGGGCGATCGACGAATAGGCGACGAGCTTCTTCATGTCGCGCTGGACCAGCGCGACGAGGCCGATGTAGACGACGGCGACGAGCGAGAGCGCGATCATCAGCCAGGCCCATTTGTGGCTCGCGTCGGGCGTGATCGGCAGCGAGAAGCGCAGGAACCCGTAGGCGCCGAGCTTCAGCATGATCGCGGCCAGCACGACCGAGCCGCCCGTGGGCGCCTCGACGTGGGCGTCGGGCAGCCAGGTGTGCACCGGCCACATCGGCACCTTGACGGCGAAGGCAAAGAAGAAGGCGAAGAAGATCAGCACCTGCGCGGCCATCGGAAGCGGCAGGCGATGCCAGGCGAGGATGTCGAAGCTGCCGCCGGACTTGTAGTAGAGGTAGATCAGGGCCACCAGCATGAGCAGCGAGCCGGCCAGCGTGTAGAGGAAGAACTTGAACGCCGCGTAGACCCGCCGCGGCCCGCCCCAGACGCCGATGATGAGATACATCGGAATCAGCGTCGCCTCGAAAAAGACGTAGAAGAGCAGCCCGTCCATCGCGCTGAAGACGCCCACGAGCAGGCCCGACAGGATCAGGAACGCCCCCATGTACTGGTTGACGCGCTCGGTGATCACCTCCCACGCGGAGACGATCACGATCACCGTGGTGAACGCCGTCAGCAGCACGAACCACACCGACAGGCCGTCGACGCCGAGCATGTACCAGACGTTGAAGCGGCCGATCCACGCGTGGCGCTCGCCGAACTGCATCGCCGCGGTCGAGATGTCGAAGCCGGTGATGAGCGGGATCGTCACGGCGAAGCTGACGAGCGCGGCGACGAGCGCCGCCCAGCGCGCGGCCTCGGCGCGGTCGTCGCGGCCGAACGCGAGCAGCAGCACGCCGGCGAGGATGGGCAGCCAGATCGCGAGGCTGAGCAAGGGCATGTTCTTGTTCTTGTCCGGGAAGGATCAGCGGCTCATGCCGAAGATGAAGGGCCAGAGCTGCCAGGTCATGAGGCCGATGACGCCGACGATCATGACGAGTGCATACCAGTACAGATAGCCGCTCTGCAGGCGCCGCGTGAGCGCGGAGATGCCACCGATGGCACGCGCCGAGCCGTCGATGAAGATGCCGTCGATGACGCCGATGTCGCCGCCCTTCCAGAGGCCGTTGCCGAGGGCGCGCGTGGCCTTGGCCAGCACGTTCTCGTTGAACCAGTCGAAGTAATACTTGTTGTCGAGGATCGTGTAGAGGAACGAGAAGCGGCGCTGGATCGCAGCCGGGATGTCGGGCCGGCGCAGGTAGAAGAACCAGGCGACGACGACGCCGGCGAGCGCGAGCCAGAAGATCGGACCAGTGAGCGAGTGGACCGCCATCGCCAGCGGGCCGTGGTATTCCTTGGCCAGCTCTTCCAGCCCCGGATGGCGCTCGCTCAGAATCGTGATCGCGTCCTTGAAGAAGTCGCCGAAGAGCATCGAGCCGATCGTCATGTAGCCGATCACGACCGACGGGATCGCGAGCAGCACGAGCGGCACCCATACGACAGCCGGCGACTCGTGCGGCTCGTGCGGCTCGTGGTGGTCGTCGTGTGCGCCGTGGTCGTCGTGCGCTTCGGGCGGAAACGGCTTGTGGCGGAAGCGCTCCTCGCCGTGGAAGACGAGGAAGTACATCCGGAACGAATAGAAGGCGGTGACGAAGACGCCCGCCGCGACCGCGAAGTAGGCGAAGCCCGCTCCCGCGAGATGGCTCTCGTGCACCGCCTCGATGATCGAGTCCTTCGAGTAGAAACCGGCGAAGAGCGGCGTGCCGATCAGGGCGAGCGAGCCGACCAGCGACGTGATCCACGTGATCGGCATGTACTTCCTCAGGCCGCCCATGTTGCGGATGTCCTGGTCGTGGTGCATGCCGATGATCACCGAGCCCGCGGCGAGGAACAGCAGCGCCTTGAAGAACGCGTGCGTCATCAGGTGGAAGACGGCCACCGAATACGCCGAGGCGCCGAGCGCGACTGTCATGTAGCCGAGTTGCGAGAGCGTCGAGTAGGCGACGACGCGCTTGATGTCGTTCTGGATGATGCCGAGAAAGCCCATGAAGAGGGCAGTGATCGCGCCGATCGTCATCACGACCGAGAGCGCGGTATCCGACAGCTCGAACAGCGGCGACATGCGCGCGACCATGAAGATGCCGGCCGTCACCATCGTCGCGGCATGGATCAGCGCCGAGATCGGCGTCGGGCCTTCCATCGAGTCGGGCAGCCAGACGTGGAGCGGGAACTGCGCGCTCTTGCCCATCGCGCCGATGAAGAGGCAGATGCAGATCACGGTGATCAGGCGCCAGTCGCTCGCCGGGAACGTCATCTGTGCCAGCGTGCCGGCCTTGGCGAAGGCCTCGCCGTAGTCGAGCGTGCCGGCGAAGGCGAGCACCAGGCCGATGCCGAGGATGAAGCCGAAGTCGCCGACCCGGTTGACGATGAACGCCTTCATGCTGGCGAAGATCGCCGTCGGCCGCTCGAACCAGAAGCCGATCAGCAGGTACGAGACGAGGCCGACCGCTTCCCAGCCGAAGAAGAGCTGCAGGAAGTTGTTGCTCATGACGAGCATGAGCATCGAGAACGTGAACAGCGAGATGTAGCTGAAGAAGCGCTGGTAGCCCGGGTCGTCGGCCATGTAGCCGATCGTGTAGACGTGCACCATCAGCGAGACGAAGGTGACGACGCACATCATCATCGCCGTCAGGCCGTCGACCAGGAAGCCGATCTCCATCTTCAGCGGGCCGACGCGCATCCACTCGTAGATCGTGGCGTTGAAGCGCGCGCCGTCGACGGCGACGGCATAGAGCACCCAGGCCGAGATCAGGAACGAGACGAGGACGCCGAGGATGGTGATGGTGTGCGCACCGGCGCGTCCCACCTGCTTGCCGAACAGGCCGGCGACGATGGCGCCGACCAGCGGCGCCATGGGCACGGCGAGGAGGAGCGAGGCGGAAAGAGTGCTTGCCATGCGGTCCGCCGTCAGCCCTTGAGCGTGTCGAGCTCGTCGACGGCGATGGTCGAGCGCGTGCGGAACAGCACGACCAGGATCGCGAGTCCGATCGCCGACTCGGCCGCGGCGACGGTGAGGATGAAGAACACGAACACCTGCCCCGCCATGTCGCCGAGGTAGTACGAGAAGGCGACGAAGTTGAGATTGACGGCGAGGAGCATGAGCTCGATCGCCATCAGCAGGACGATCAGGTTCTTCCGGTTCAGGAAGATGCCGATCACCGACAGCGCGAACAGGATCGCGCCGAGCGAGAGGTAGTGGCCGAGGGTGACGGGACCGAGGCTCATGCTGCGCCCCTCATCGACGGTCACCGATCGGCTTGGCGGCGTCGCTCGCGAGATCGCGCGGCACGCCTTCGGGCTTCATCGAGACGATGCGGACGCGATCGGCCTTCTTCGCCTTGATCTGCTCGGAGGGATCGATGCGCTTCGAGTCCTTGCGCGCGCGCAGCGTCAGCGAGATCGCCGCGATGATCGCGACGAGGAGGATCACGGCCGCGATCTGCAGTGGGTACAGGTACTTGGTGTAGACCTCGATGCCGAGCAGCTTGGTGTTGCCGAGCTTCATCGCCGCCGCGCCGGCAACCGGCGCATCGACGAGGCGAAAGCCCGGCAGTAGCACGGCAGCCATCTCGAGCGCGATGATCACGCCGACGAGCGCCGCGACCGGGAAGTGCCTCCAGAAGCCTTCGCGCAGCGAGCCGACATCGACGTCGAGCATCATGACGACGAAGAGGAACAGCACCATCACCGCGCCGACGTAGACGAGGACGAGCGCGATGGCCAGGAACTCGGCGTGCAGAAGGATCCACACGCACGAAGCGCTGAAGAAGGCGAGCACGAGGAACAACGCCGCGTACACCGGGCTGCGCGCCGTGATGACGCGGAACGCAGCGCCCAGCAGCACGGCCGAGAAGACGTAGAAGAGTGCGGTGTGGGTGTCCATGGTCCGGAGGGCGTGCGTCCGCACCGGCTGCCGCGAAGTTCGCGGCAACCGGAAGCTTCAGCGGTACTTCGCGTCCGCCTCCTTCGCAGCCGCGATCTCTTTCTCGTAGCGGTCGCCGACGGCGAGCAGCATGTCCTTGGTGAAGTACAGGTCGCCGCGCTTCTCGCCGTGGTATTCGAAGATGTGGGTCTCGACGATCGAGTCGACGGGGCAGCTCTCTTCGCAGAAGCCGCAGAAGATGCACTTGGTGAGGTCGATGTCGTAGCGCGTCGTGCGCCGCGAGCCGTCATCGCGCACCTCGCTCTCGATCGTGATCGCCAATGCCGGGCAGACCGCCTCGCAGAGCTTGCAGGCGATGCAGCGCTCCTCGCCGTTCTCGTAGCGGCGCAGCGCGTGCAGGCCGCGAAAACGCGGGCTGAGCGGCGTCTTTTCTTCCGGGTACTGGACGGTGACCTTCTTCGAGAGGAAGTGCCGGCCCGTGAGGCGCATGCCCTTCAACAGCTCGCCGAGCATGAAGCTCGAGAGGAAATCCTTGATCGGTGTGGCCTGTGCCATGACTTATTTCCAGAGATTCCAGGGCGACTGGATCACCAGGCCGACGACGACGAGCCAGACCAGCGTCACCGGAATGAAGATCTTCCAGCCCAGACGCATGATCTGGTCGTAGCGAAAGCGCGGGAAGGTGGCGCGCGCCCAGAGGAACATCGTCGCGATGACGAAGGTCTTGCCGAACAGCCAGAACCAGTTCCAGAACCACGACGTCGAGACGATCCACTCGGGCGTCTGCATGCCGACGAGCGAGAACGAGATCGGCGCGTACCAGCCACCGAGGAACATCACCGAGGCGAGCGCCGAGACCAGGATGATGTTGGCGTATTCGGCGAGGAAGAACATCGCGAACGCCATGCCCGAGTACTCGACCATATGGCCGGCGACGATCTCCGACTCGCCCTCGACGACGTCGAACGGCGCGCGGTTGGTCTCGGCGATGCCCGAGATCACGTAGACGACGAAGATCGGCAGCAGCGGCAGCCAGTTCCAGCTCAGGAAGTTGACGCCGTGAGAGGCCGCGAATCCGCGCCCCTGGCTGAGCACGATGTCGGTCATGTTGAGGCTGGCCGAGACCATCAGCACGACGACGAGCGCAAAGCCCATCGCGATCTCGTAGCTCACCATCTGCGCAGAGGCACGCAGCGCGCCGAGGAACGCGTACTTCGAGTTCGAGGCCCAGCCGGCGATGATCACGCCTTAGACCTCCATCGACGTGATCGCCATCAAGAAGAGTAGCCCGGCGTTGATGTTCGAGAGCGCCTTCTCAGGCCCGAACGGGATCACGGCCCAGGCGGCGAGCGCCGGCATGATCGTCATGACGGGGCCGAGGAAGAAGAGGCTGCGGTTGGCGGCCGTCGGCACGATGATCTCCTTGAAGATCAGCTTGACCGCATCGGCGATGGGCTGCAACAGGCCGAACGGCCCGACGCGGTTCGGGCCCGGCCGGATCTGGCTCCAGCCGATCGCCTTGCGCTCCCAGAGCGTGAGGTACGCGACGCTCAGCATCAACGGGATGAGGAGGGCCACGATCTTGACGACGTTCCACACGACCGGCCAGGCGCCGCCGAGCATGCCCGCCCCGTAACTCTGGATGGCGTCGAAGCTCACGAGGCGCTCGTCTCGCGTGTGGATCGCGGCGCACTCGACGCTGCGGCTCCGGCGACGAGCTCGATACGCAGCGTGCCGAACATCGGTCCGAGTGCGGCCGTGAGCGGGTGACCCGCGGCGACGCGGATCACGTTCGCGGCGAGCGACGGATCGATGCGCGCCGGAAGCACGATCGAAACGTCGCCCTGATGCACCCGCACAAGGCTGCCGTCGACGATGCCCAGCTCGGCCGCGAGCTCGCTCGGCACGCCGGCGACGGGCCTGCGCGCGTCGCTCGTCAGCTGCAGCGCGGGCGCGCGGCGCACGATCGGATCGCTCGAATAGATCGGCACATCGGCGATGCGCTCGAGGCCGCCAGCCGCCGGTCGAAGCGCGATCGGCGAGGTGTAGGTTGCGGCGGCTGTCGCCAGGCGGCTCGCGATCGTGGCGACATCGCCGAGGGCTTCGGCGCGTACTTCGTCAGAGGTCTCGAACGCGAAGCCGGGCAAACCAAGCAGGTTGCCGAGCACGCGCAGGACCTTCCACGCTGGCCGCGCGTCGCCGAGCGGCTTGACCACGCCGTGGAAGCCTTGGACGCGCCCCTCGGCGTTGACGAAGGTGCCCGACGTCTCGGTGAACGGCGCGATCGGCAGCAGCACGTCGGCAACGTCGTCGACCGGCTTGAAGGACGTGAGCGCGACGACCATCTCGGCGCCGCCGAGTGCGGCGAGCGCAACCGGCGCGTTGGTGCAGTCCAACGAGGGCTCGACGTTGAGGAGCACGCAGGCTTTGAGCGGGGAGCTCGCGCCGAGCATGGCCGAAGCGTTCGCGCCGCCGGCGCGCGGCCGGGCGCCGACGAGCTGCGCGCCGACGCCATTGGCGCCGTCGACGAGCCAGCCAAAGGTGGCGCCGCTCTGCTCCGCGATCCAGCGGCCGAGGCGCTCGAGCTGCGCGGCATCGGGATGCTGCGCTGCGGAGTTGCCGAGCAACACGGCCTTGCGCTCGCCGCTCTGCAGCGCCGACGCGATCGCCTTGGCTTCGTCGCTCTGCGGCGCATCGACTGGTGCGGCGATGCCCTTCGCTGCCGCAAGTGCGCAAGCGATCGATGCCAACGCCCCGACCCATGCGCTCGGCGCTGCGGCGATGCTCGGGCCCATCGACATCAGCCAGTCATCGCGCAGGGCGTGGACACTCATCACGCGCGCACCCTTCTTCGTCGCCTGGCGGATGCGCTGGGCGAAGAGCGGATGGTCCTTGCGCAGGAACGAGCCGACGACGAGAACGCGTTGCAGGTCCGAGAGCGACGCGACAGTGCGGCCGAGCCAGCGCGGCGCAGCGTCGTCGCCGCGCACTGCCGGCTCACGAGGCGCGCTGTCGATGTTCTCGCTGCCGAGCCCGCGAACGAGCTTGGCGAGCAGGTGCAGCTCCTCGACCGTGCTCATCGGCGCGGCGACGGCGCCGACGCTCTGCGGGCCGTGCTCGACCGCGATCTGCGTCAGGCCGCGCGAGACGTAGTCGAGCGCGTCGGTCCACGACACCGTCTTCCACTCGCTGCCCTGCTTGATCATCGGCGCGGTCAGGCGCTCTGTCGTGTTGAGCGCCTCGTACGAGAAGCGGTCGCGGTCCGCGAGCCAGCATTCGTTGACGTCCTCGTTCTCGAGCGGGACGACGCGCATCACCTGCGCGCCCTTGACCTGGACGATCAGATTCGCACCGGTGGAATCGTGCGGGCTCACGCTCTTCCTGCGAGAAAGCTCCCAGGTCCGGGCGCTGTAGCGGAACGGCTTCGAGGTGAGCGCGCCGACTGGGCAGATGTCGATCATGTTGCCCGAGAGCTCGGAGTCGATCGTCTCGCCGGCGACGGTCGTGATCTCGGAGTGCTCACCGCGGTGGATCATGCCGAGCTCCATCACGCCGGCCACTTCCTGGCCGAAGCGGACGCAACGCGTGCAATGGATGCAGCGGTTCATCTCCTTCATCGAGATCAGCGGGCCGACGTCCTTCGGGTAGACGACGCGCTTGTCCTCGTCGTAGCGCGACGAGGACGCGCCGTAGCCGACCGCAAGATCCTGCAGCTGGCACTCGCCGCCCTGGTCGCAGATCGGGCAGTCGAGCGGATGGTTGATGAGCAGGAACTCCATCACGCCCTGTTGGGCGTTGAGCGCCTTGTCGCTCTTGGTCTTGACGACCATGCCTTGCGTCACCGGCGTGGCACAGGCCGGCATCGGCTTGGGCGCCTTCTCGATCTCGACCAGGCACATCCTGCAGTTGGCCGCGATCGAGAGCTTCTTGTGATAGCAGAAGTGCGGGATGTAGGTGCCGGCCTTGTCGGCGGCATGCATGACCATGCTGCCCTCGGGTACCGAGACCTTCTGGCCGTCGAGATCGATCTCGATCATGCGGTCACCTGCTCCGACCGCGCTGCCTTGACCGGCTCCGCGCGCTGCTCGATCAGGGCGACGAACTCGTCCTTGAAGTGCTTGATCATCGCGCGCACCGGCATCGCCGCGGCGTCGCCGAGAGCGCAGATCGTGCGGCCCTGGATGTTGTCGGAGACCGAGTTGAGGAGGTCGATGTCCTGCATGCGGCCCTTGCCGTTGGCGATGCGCTCGACCACGCGATAGAGCCAGCCCGTGCCCTCGCGGCACGGCGTGCACTGGCCGCAGCTCTCGTGCATGTAGAAGTACGACAGGCGCAGCAGCGAATGGACCATCGAGCGCGAGTCGTCCATGACGATGACCGCGCCCGAGCCGAGCATCGAGCCGGCCTTGGCGATCGAGTCGTAGTCCATGGTCAGCTCGTTCATGATCGCCGCCGGCAGCACCGGCGCCGACGATCCGCCCGGGATCA
>JAYTHL010000280.1:0-4633 GCA_043732605.1 Rhizobacter sp.
GATCGCCGCTGTTGGCCGGTCGGGCAGGATCAGGACGCCGCGCGCCGGGTCGCGAATCGGATGATGTCGTCGCTGCCCACGTGGCGCTCGAGCCTGCCCGCGTACCAGAGCGCATGACAGTGGGCGATCGACTCGCCCATCGCGAAGGTCATCTGGTGTAGGTCGAGCGGACGCTTGAAGATCACCGGCACGAGCTCGAATGCCGACTGCGGCGCGCGGGCGCAGGCCTCGATCACCTCGGCGAAGCGCTCGGCGTGATGCGCCTGGAGCTGGTCGATGCGCGTGTGCAGGCCCTTGAACGGCAAGCCGTGCGAGGGCAGGACGAGCACCTCGGGATCGATCGTCCGCATCCGCTCGATCGAGTCGAGATAGAGCGTGAGCGAGTCGGCCTCCGGCTCGACCTCGATGACGCTGACGTTGGTGGAGATCCGCGGCAGCACCATGTCGCCGCTGATCAGGATGCCGGCTCGATCGCCATGCAGCGCCATGTGCTCGGGCGCATGGCCGTAGCCGGCGTGGCAGGTCCAGGGCGATCGTGCAGCGCCGCTGCCGATGTCGAGCTGCATGCCGCCGAGCAGGCGCCGATAGGTCTCGGGCACGTCGGGCACGAGGCTGCGGTAGTAGTTGCTGCGCCCGGCGACCTCGCCGACGGACTCGGGATCGGCGGCCATGCCGTGGCGCGCCATGAACGCTGCCGAGAGCGGGCCGCCGAAGCCGGCATCGGCGCGGCTGGCCATGCGGGCGATGCCGAAGTCGGTGGCGCTGATCCACAGACGCACGCCCCAACGCTCGCACAGCCAGTGCGCCGAGCCGATGTGGTCGGGGTGCATGTGGGTGACGACGACGCGCAGGACAGGCAGCCCGTCGAGGTCGTTCGCGAAGATGCGCTCCCACGACGCGTGCGTCGCGTCGTTGCCGATGCCGCAGTCGACGATGGTCCAGCCCTGGCGCGGCGATTCACCGCCGTTGCCGGCGATCTCGTCGCGCAGCAGCCAGACGTTGATGTGGTTCAGCGCGAAGGGCAGCTGCATGCGCGCCCACTTCACGCCGGGCGCGACGTCGATGGTCTGGCCGGGCTCGGGGGTCGCCTGGCCGAGGCAGTAGTCGAGCTGGGCTTCGAGCGCATTCATCGTCGGGACTTCTTTCCGGACCCATGTCCTCTACACTTTCCGCACTTTACGTAAACGTCAACTTGGAGTGTAGATCGCGATGCCAGTCGCTGCTCCCTCGCGCCTCTCGCGCGCCCGCCCGGCGAGCGTCGCGCCGCCGGCAACGTTCACGATCGGCGAGCTGGCGCGCGAGTTCGGCCTGACGACGCGCGCCATCCGCTTCTACGAGGACTGTGGGCTGCTCGCTCCCCAGCGATCCGGCAGCCACCGCGTATACACGTCGCGCGACCGCGCCCGACTCACGCTCACCCTGCGCGGCAAGCGGCTCGGCTTGAAGCTCGCCGAGGTCAAGGAGCTCGTCGACATGTACGAGACCCAGCGCGACAGCGAACCGCAGCTGCGCCGCTTCGTCGACGTGCTGGCGCGCCAGCGCGCCGACCTCGAGACGCGCCTGGCCGACCTGCGGTCGACGCTCGACGAGGTGGTCGCGCACGAGGCCGCGACGCGGCGGCTGCTCAAGGCGCGCTCGAAATGACGGCGGCCCCGGCGTTCCCGGCCGCACTCGGCGACGCGCGCGCGTTCGCGATCGCGCGGGCGATGCTCGACGGCTTCGATCGCCACTACCGGCTCTTTCGCCAGGCGAGCGCCGAGGCCAAGGCGCGCTTCGAGCGGTCCGACTGGCACGGCCAGCAGCGCGCCCAGGCGCTGCGCATCGAGTACTACGACACGCGCGTCGCCGAGGCGACCGAGCGTCTGCAGAACGAGTTCGCCGCGGCGTCGCTGCCGATGGAGGTGTGGCAGCAGATCAAGCTCCACTACATCGGGCTCCTGATCAACCACTATCAGCCCGAGCTCGCCGAGACCTTCTTCAACTCGGTGACGACCAAGATCCTGCACCGCAGCTACTTCCACAACGACTTCATCTTCGTGCGCTCGGCGGTCTCGACCGACCACCTCGAGAACGACGAGCCCGCGGCGCTGCCGACCTACCGCGCCTACTACCCGGCCAAGGACACGCTGGTCGAGACCTGGCACCGGATCGTCACCAACTTCCAGCTCGAGCGCGAATTCGAGGACCTCGACCGAGACGTCGCGAGCGTGGTCGCGGCCGTCGACCGGCAGCTCGGGGCCTTCCGGATGCGCGCCAACTTCCAGATCCAGGTGCTGTCGTCGCTCTTCTATCGCAACAAGGGCGCCTACGTCGTCGGCAAGATCATCAACGGCTTCGGCGAGACGCCGTTCGCTCTGCCGATCGTGCACGGCCCAGCCGGCGGGCTGGTGATCGACGCAGCCCTCTTCGGCGAGGACGACCTGCAGCTGATCTTCAGCTTCGCGCGTGCCTACTTCATGGTCGCGATGGAAGTGCCGTCGGCCTACGTGCAGTTCCTGCGCTCGCTGATGCCGAAGAAGCCGCGCTCCGAGATCTACAGCGCGCTCGGCCTGCAGAAGCAGGGCAAGAGCCTCTTCTACCGCGACCTGCTGATGCACATGCGGCACTCGTCCGACACCTTCCGCATCGCGCCCGGCATCAAGGGCATGGTGATGCTGGTGTTCGACCTGCCGAGCTTTCCGTACGTGTTCAAGGTCATCAAGGACTTCTACCCGGCGCAGAAGGAGACGACGCGCGAGTTGATCAAGAGCAAGTACCTGCTCGTCAAGCAGCACGACCGCGTCGGCCGCATGGCCGACACGCTCGAGTACTCCAACGTCGCGTTCCCGCTCTCGCGCTTCGACGACGAGCTGGTCGCCGAGCTGCGCCACTTCTGCCCGAGCCTGCTCGAGGAGGACGGCGAGGCGCTCGTGTTGCGCCACGTCTACATCGAGCGGCGCATGATCCCGCTCAACATCTACCTGCAGGACGCGACGCCCGAGCAGATCGAGCAGGTGGTGATCGAGTACGGCAACGCCATCAAGGACCTGGTGCGCGCCAACATCTTCCCGGGCGACATGCTGTGGAAGAACTTCGGCGTCACGCGCCACGGCAAGGTCGTGTTCTACGACTACGACGAGATCGAGTACCTCACCGACTGCAAGTTCAGGAAGGTGCCGGAGCCGCGCAACGAGGAAGAGGAGATGTCGGGCGAGGTCTGGTACAGCGTCGGCCCGAAGGACGTCTTCCCCGAGACCTTCGCGCCTTTCCTGCTCGGCAACGTTGCCGTCCGGAGCGTCTTCATGGCGCACCACGCCGAGCTGCTCGACCCCGCGTTCTGGCAAGGGCACAAGGAGGACATCCTCGCCGGCTACGTGCATGATGTGTTCCCTTACGAAGCGCACAAGCGTTTCCAGACCCGGCGCGCCGACCCGGCCGCGCCGTCACTCTCAGCTTGACCCTCCAGAGGAGCCCACATGGCCGATTCCATCGTCATCGTCTCCGCCGCGCGCACGCCGATCGGCGGCCTGCTCGGCGACTTCAGTGCGGTCTCCGCGCACCAGCTCGGCAGCGTCGCGATCAAGGCCGCGGTCGAGCGTGCCGGCATCACCGGCGACGCGGTCAGCGAGGTGCTGATGGGCAACTGCCTGATGGCCGGCCAGGGCCAGGCGCCGGCGCGCCAGGCGGCGCTCGGCGCCGGGCTGCCGCAGTCGGCCGGCGCGGTCACGCTCTCGAAGATGTGCGGCTCGGGCATGCGCGCCATGATGTTCGCGCACGACATGCTCAAGGCCGAGAGCGCCGAGATCGTCGTCGCCGGTGGCATGGAAAGCATGACCAACGCGCCGCACCTGATGTTCGCTCGCAAGGGCGTGCGCTACGGCGCGGCGCAGATGTACGACCACATGGCGATCGACGGCCTGGAAGATGCCTACGAGCGCGGCAAGGCGATGGGCGTGTTCGCCGAGCAGTGCGTCGACAAGTACAAGTTCAGCCGCGAGTCGATGGACCAGTTCGCGATCGACTCGACCAGGCGCTCCAAGCTGGCCAACGAGAACGGCAGCTTCGACTGGGAGATGGCGCCGGTCACGGTGCCCGGCAAGGCGGGCGACACGGTGATCAAGTTCGACGAGCAGCCGTTCAAGGCCAAGCTCGACAAGATCCCGGGCCTGAAGCCGGCGTTCAAGAAGGACGGCGCGATCACCGCCGCGACCTCGTCGAGCATCTCCGACGGCGCCGCCGCGCTCGTGCTGATGCGCGAGTCGACCGCGAAGCGTCTCGGCGTCGCGCCCATCGCGCGCATCGTCGCCCACAGCGTCCACGCGCAGGCGCCGGCCTGGTTCACGACGGCCCCGGTCGGCGCGATCGAGAAGGTGCTGAAGAAGTCGGGCTGGGCCGCGAAGGACGTCGATCTCTGGGAGGTCAACGAGGCCTTCGCTGCGGTGACGATGGCGGCGATGAGCGAGTTCAAGCTCGCGCACGAGATCGTCAACGTCAACGGCGGCGCGGTCGCGCTCGGCCACCCGATCGGCGCGAGCGGCGCGCGCATCGTCGTCACCCTGCTCGGCGCCTTGCGTACGCACGGCAAGAAGAAGGGCGTCGCCGCGCTGTGCATCGGCGGCGGCGAAGCGACGGCGCTGGCGGTCGAGCTCGTCTG
>JAYTHL010000281.1:0-4622 GCA_043732605.1 Rhizobacter sp.
ACAACGTCGGCAGGCGCTTCAAGACCGTCGACGACGCGGCCTTCGTGCCCGAGCACTACGGCATCGCCGTCAAGAAGGGCGACGCGGCGCTGCTCGCCAGGCTCAACCAGGGGCTGGCCGCGATCCGCGCCGACGGCACCTACGACCGCATCAACGCGAGCTACTTCAGCGCCGCGAGCGGCGCGGCCGCGTCGGCCCCGCCTGCCAAGTAACCGGCGCCAGTCGCATCGTGGGCCTGCCGGACCTGCGGTGGAACATCCTCGTCGGCTATGCGCCGCTGTTCGCGCAGGGCTTGCTGATGACGCTCGGGCTCACCGCCGTCTCCCTCACCGGCGGGCTCGCGCTCGGCGTCGTGCTCGGCCTGATCAGCAGCTCGGTCGACAGCCCGCGTCCGCGGTCGCCCGTCGTCGCGGCCGCGTGGCAGCTGCTCCGTCTCGTGACCCGCGCCTATGTGGGCTTCTTTCGCGGCACGCCGCTCTTCGTCCAGATCCTGCTCGTCCACTTCGCGGTGATGCCGCTCCTGATCCAGCCCGACGGCGGCCTGCTGCTGAGCGGCGACGTCGCGCGCGAATTCCGGCAGAACCACGGTGCCTTCTTCTCGGGCGCGCTCGCGCTGACGCTCAACGCCGGCGCCTACATCTCCGAGATCCTGCGCGCCGGCATCCAGAGCATCCACGGCGGCCAGACGCAGGCCGCGTACAGCGTCGGCCTGACGCATGCGCAGTCGATGCGCCACATCATCCTGCCGCAGGCGCTGCGCCGGATGGTGCCGGCGCTCGTCAACGAAGCGGTGACGCTGGTGAAGGACTCGTCGCTGGTCTCGGCGATCGGCCTCGCCGAGCTCGCGCTCGCGGCCCGCACCGTGGCCGGTGCCTACTCGCGCTACTGGGAGCCGTACCTCTTCATCTCGGCGATCTACCTCGTCCTCACGATGACGCTCTCGGCGCTCGCCAAGCGGCTCGAGAACCCGGCGCACCTGCGCGGCCGCTGACGGCCGCGCTGCGGCGCGCGGTCAGGCGCCGGCGAGCAGGTGGCGCTTGAAGAAGGCGACGATCTTCGCGTCGACCGCCGGCGCTTCGGTCGCGCGATCGAACCCCGGCGGATCGTTGAGCAGCTCGCCGACGAGGCCGCCGAGCTTGGGCAGCGGCGGCGCCAGCAGCGCGCCGTGGCCGCCGTCGAAAAACTCGGCGATGCGCTCGCACGACTTGCAGGCCGCGAGGACGCGATCGCCGTGGAAGCGCGGGATCAGCCACCGGTCCTGACCCGCGGTGACCAGGCCGAGCGGCACGCGCGGCGCGGCCAGCGAGCTCATGTCGAAATCGGCCGCCGCCGGCACGCCGGCGACGATCGCGGCGATGCGCGGGTCGCCGTCGCTGCGCAGCCGGTCGTCGGCGCCGAACCGGTAGTCGATGACGGCACGCGCGACGACGCGCTTGACCGGATCGAGCACGCCACCGGTGAGTTGCTTGATGAGGCCCACGCACGACTGGAAGTCGGCCGCGAGATCGGCGTCGCAGTGGCGCGCGAAGAGCGCCGGCGACCAGCGTCCGCCGGCCAGGCTGAGGGCGGTGTGCCCGCCCGCCGACATGCCGTACATGCCGACGCGGTCGAGCGAGAGCAGCGGCGCGAAGCGCGGGTCGCGGCCGACGGCGTCGATCGCGTGCACGACCTCGCGCGGCCGGATCGTCCAGCTGTCGGGACCCGGATCGCTCGGGTCGCGCGTGCTGTCGCCGCGATGCTCGGGGAAGGCGACGACGAAGCCGGCGTCGACGAGGCTGCGCGCCAGATCGGCATGCACCCACGCCGATCCGCCCGAGCCGTGCGAGACGACGACGAGCCGGCCGTTGCCGGCGATCGGCACGCTGTCTTCGGCGAGCGAGAACGTGAACGGTCCGCGCCGGACGGTCGCTGGCCGGGCCGCGGTGGGATAGAAGACGGTGACGACGCCGTCGTCCGCGGTCGCTGTCGGGCGAGGCGAGACGCGCGCCCAGCGTCGCGACGGTGTAGACGATGCCGGTGACGACGATGAAGAGGCGCAGGCGGCGGCGCTTCTCGACCAGGTCGAGGCGCCAGGTCGAGCCCGCCGCCAGCGCCGCCAGCATGGCGCACAGGAGCGGCACGCTGCGTTGCAAGGCGGCCGTGATGCGGCCCGGCACCTCGGCCGTGTTCCAGCCGGTCGCGCAGTTGTAGGCACCGAGGACGGCGACCGCCAGCCACGCAGCGACGTGCCAGGGCCGCGGCGCGAAGTCGTCCTCGCAAAGCGCCTTGACGAAGATCCAGAACAGGACCGCGTTGCCGACCGAGATCGCGACCAGCGGCACCTGCCAGAGCCACGGAACCGACGACTCGAAGGCCGGCGTCGAGCCCACGACCTGGACGACGAGGCCGAGCGCGAGCGCCGTGCCGACACGCGCCGGCCAGAGCGTCGGCCGGTCGCGCACGAGCAGCACGGCGACGAGCGCCAGCAAGGCGACGAGCGTGCCGCGCAGGGCGGCGTCGAGCAGCATCATGGCGAGCCGATGTTAGCTTTACGATGCGCCATGACCAGCCGCACCCACCCCCCGTTTCGCGCCGACCACGTCGGCAGCTTCCTGCGCCCGAAGCGCCTGCTCGAGGCACGCGCCGAGCGCGCCGCCGGCAACATCAGCCCGGAGCAGCTGCGCGTCGTCGAGGACGACGCGATCGCCGAGGTCGTCAGGTTCCAGGAAGATGTCGGCCTGCAAAGCGTCACCGACGGCGAGTTCCGGCGCACCTACTTCCACATCGACTTCCTCGAGCAGATCGGCGGCGTGAAGACCGACATCCCGGTGACGATCCAGAAGCCGGACGGCAGCATGGAGCTCGCGCCGCCGGTGATGCGCGTCATCGACAAGGTGCGACACGTCAAGGACATCCAGAAGGCCGACTTCGACTATTTGAAGTCGCAGGTCACGGCCGGCCGCACGCCGAAGGTGACGATCCCGTCGCCGACGATGCTGCACTTCCGCGGCGGCCGCGCCGGCATCAGCCGCGAGCACTATCCCGACCTCGAGCCGTTCTACCAGGACGTCGCAAACGCCTACGGCGACGAGCTGCGCTCGCTCGCCGCGGCGGGCTGCACCTACGTCCAGATGGACGACACCAACCTCGCCTATCTGTGCGACGACAAGATGCGCGAGGCGGCAAGGGCGCGAGGCGACGATCCCGACGAGCTGCCGCACCGCTACGCGAGCTTCATCAACCGCGTCGTCGCGCAAAAGCCCGAGGGCATGACGCTCGCCGTGCACCTGTGCCGCGGCAACTTCAAGAGCACGTGGGCGGCGCAGGGCGGCTACGAGCCGGTCGCCGAGGCGCTGCTCTCCGAGATGGGCGTCGACGGCTACTTTCTCGAGTACGACGACGCGCGTTCGGGCGACTTCAAGCCGCTGCGCTTCCTGCCCAAGGGCAAGACCGTCGTGCTCGGACTCGTCACCACCAAGCTCGGCCAGCTCGAGTCGAAGGACGACATCAAGCGACGCATCGACGAGGCCGCGAAGTACGTGCCGCTCGAGCAGCTGTGCCTCTCGCCGCAATGCGGCTTCTCGAGCACGGTGCACGGCAACGACATCGCGGTCGAGGCGCAGCGCGCGAAGCTCAGGCTGATCGTCGAGGTCGCGGACGAGGTCTGGGGCGGGCACTGAGCTCCCTCGCTCCATGCCACGACGCGGCGTCCGCGGTGGCGCCCGCGCTCAGGCGCCTGTCTTCTTGCGCGTCGCGCCGAGGTAGGTCTCGATGACGCGCGGATCCTTCGCCAGATCCTCCGCCGGCCCCTGGAGTGCGATCTCGCCCATCTCGAGCACGTAGCCGTAGTCGGCGACCTCGAGCGCGGCGCGCGCGTTCTGCTCGACCAGCAGGATCGTCACGCCGGTCGCGCGCAATGCGGTGATCGTCGCGAAGATGTCGCGCACGACGAGCGGTGCGAGGCCCAGGCTCGGCTCGTCGAGCATCAGGAGCGCAGGCTTGCCCATCAGCGCGCGGCCGACCGCGAGCATCTGCCGCTCGCCGCCCGAGAGCGTGCCGGCGAGCTGGGCGCGCCGCTCGCGCAGGCGCGGGAACAGCATGAAGACCTCGTTGAGCGACTTCGCGCTGTCCTTGTGGCCCAGGCGGACTTGGCGATACGCGCCGAGCAGCAGGTTGTCTTCCACCGACATCGTCGCGAAGAGGGCGCGCGTCTCGGGCACCAGCGCCATGCCGAGCATCACGCGCTCCTCGAGCGAGAGCAGCCCGACCGGCCGGCCGTCGTACTCGATCTGGCCGCGCGACGGCAGCACGCCCATCAGCGCGTTGAGCAGCGTCGACTTGCCGGCGCCGTTCGGGCCGATGACGGTGATCACCTTGCCGGCGCGCGCGGTGATCGTCAGGCCGTGCAGGACCTCGGCGCGGCCGTAGCCGGCGTGCAAGTCCTTGACGTTGAGCAGCAGCTCGGCCATGTCAGTGCTCCGTGCCGAGATACGCGGCGCGCACCGCAGGCGACGCCTGCACCTCGTCGGGCGTGCCCTCGATCAGCTTGGTGCCGAACTCCATCACGACGACGCGATCGACCAGGCCCATGACGAGATCCATGTCGTGCTCGACGAGCAGGATCGACAGGCCCTCGCCGCGCA
>JAYTHL010000282.1:0-4588 GCA_043732605.1 Rhizobacter sp.
GTCGATCTCGGCGCGGTCGCAGACCTGAAAGGCATCAAGGCCGAGAACGGCGGCGTCACGATCGGCGCGATGGCGACGCATGCCTCGGTCGCGTCGAACGCCGACGTGAGGAGGCTGCTGCCGGCCCTCGCCGAGCTCGCCGCCGGCATCGGCGATCCGATGGTGAGGAACATGGGCACGATCGGCGGCTCGATCGCCAATGCCGATCCGGCGGCGTGCTATCCGACGGCGGTGCTCGCGCTCGACGCGACGATCCACACCGATCGGCGCACGATCAAGGGCGACGATTTCTTCACCGGCCTCTACGAGACCGCGCTGCAGCCGGGCGAACTGATCACGGCGGTGAGCTTCCCGGCAGCGCAGAAGGCGGCGTACCTGAAGTACAAGCAGTCGGCCTCGCGCTTCGCTCTCGTCGGCGTGTTCGTCGCGCAGACCCGCGGCGGCGTGCGCGTCGCGGTCACGGGCGCGAAGGGCCACGTCTTTCGCGCGACCGAGATCGAGGGCGCGCTCGCCAAGAGCTTCACCGCGGTTGCGGCGAAGGCGGTGAAGATGCCGACGACCGACATCAACGCCGACCTGCACGGCTCGGCCGAGTACCGCGCGGCGATGATCAGCGTCATCGCGTCGAGGGCGGTCGAGGCCGCGCTCGCACGCTGATTTCCAGCCGACGAGCGGCCCGATCGGGCCGCTCGTCGTCGATCCAACCTGGAGGAGGAGTACCTTGAATTCACTGACCAGCAAAGCGGCGCTCGCCGTTGCCGCTGCATTGGCGATCGGCGCGAGCTTCGGCGCGTCGGCGCAAGTGCGCAACTTCAAGCAGACACACTACTTCAAGCTCTTCGGCTCTGAAGGCGACAGCAGTTCGGAGCGTGCGGGGTACGAGGCGGAGAACCGCGCGTTCCCGTCCAGATTCGTCGAGCCGCAGGTGCATCGCAGGGCGGCGGGCGACTCGGCGCTGCTTGAACGCCGGCGATCGTTCGGCGATCGCAGCCCTTGGGCGCTGGTCGGCCCGGTCGTCGGCACCGTGCCCGGCGAGGTGACCTACACCGGCCGCGCGACCACCGTCTCGGGGCGCGTGACCAGCCTGGCGATCTCGCCGCGCTGCGACGGCGACGACTGCGCCCTGTTCGTCGGCGCTGCAGGTGGCGGCGTCTGGATGGCCAAGAACGGCCTGTCGCGAACGCCCGACTGGCGACCGCAGCGCGAAGGGCTGCCGACCAATGCGATCGGCTCGCTGGTCTTCGATCCGACGGATGCGCGGGCACAGACCGTCTACGCCGGCACCGGCGAGGCGAACGGGTCGAGCGACTCGGAGGCCGGGCTCGGCCTGTTCCGCTCGGACGACCTCGGCCGCAGCTGGGATCTGGTCTCGGGCAGCGCCGCCGTCGCCACGGGACGGGCGATCGGCGCGATCGGCATCGATCCGGTCAACGCCAGGCACATCTTCATCGGCACGTCGGTCGCGCGCCACGGCTCGTCGAGCGTCAACGGTGGGCGCTTCACGCCTCCCGGTGCGCCGACGATCGGACTCTACGAGTCGTGGGACCGGGGCCGGACCTTCAGCCTCGTGTTCGCCGTCCCGTCCGATCCGGTGAATCCGGCGTCGGCGAACGGCGCCGACTTCTTCCGCGGCGGCGTCAGCAAGATCGAGATGTCGCGCACCGGCCTGCGGGCCTCGGACCCGACGCGGGTCTACTTCTCGGTGTTCGCGTACGGCCTGTACCGGAGCAAGCCGGCAGGCGGCTACGAGCAGGTGTTCGCGAGCGCCGGCGGCGGCCTGATCGCGAACTCGGTCGCGTCCAGGACCGAATTCGCCCTCGCTCCGAAAGGCGACAAGTTGCGCATCTACGTCGGCGACGCCGGCGGCGGGCCCGCAGACTTCTACCGCACCGACGACGCCGGCGTGCCCGCGATCGCCCTGGTCAACGGGGTCGTCAACGTCGGCTGGACGAAGCTCTCGAACTCGACGCCGGGGATGCCCGGCTTCTCCTCGTACAACTTCTGCACCGAGCAATGCAGCTACGACATGGTCGTGGCGTCGCCGCGCGGTATGCCGGACTCGGTCTGGATCGGCGGGCAGATGCAGTACGGCGAGATCTTCACGGCGACGCCGCCGTCGAACGGACGTGCTGTGCAGCGCTCGACCAACGCGGGCGTGCAGTTCACCGACATGACCAACGACACGCAGGTGCCCGCGCCGCTCGGCATGCATCCCGACCAGCACGCGCTCGTCTTCGTTCCGGGCAACGGCGACATCGCCATCGCCGGCTCGGACGGCGGCATCGTGCGCACGAACGGTCGCTATGTCGACGCTTCCCCGAGCTGCTCGGCGCGCGGCATCAGCGGCAGCGATCTCGCCGACTGCCTGCTCTGGCTCAAGGCCATCCCGCAGGAGATCATCAGCCTGAACCCCGGCCTGTCGACGCTGCAGTTCCAGAGCGTCTCGCTCAATCCGCAGGATGCGCAACACGAGCTCCTCGGCGGCACCCAGGACAACGGTACGTGGTCGTACAGCGGCTCGCGCGGCAGCTGGTTCGAGAGCGTGGGCGGCGATGGCGGGCAGTCGGGCTTCAATGCCGCGGTCGCCTCGACGCGCATGCACAGCTATACCGGTCCGGCGATTGACGTGAACTTCCAGGGCGCCGACACGCTGTCGTGGGACTACATCGGCGACCCGCTCTCCGCGAGCGGAGAGCGGGCATCGTTCTACGTCCCGCTCGTCGCCGACCCGGTCCGCAACGGCACCTGGTTCGTCGGCCTCGAGCGGGTCTGGCGCACACAGGACAACGGCGGCAGCCAGGCCTACCTCGACCAACACTGCAACGAGTTCTCCGGCGACTTCACCGTGCAGTGCGGAAACTGGGTCGCGCTCGGCGCCAATGGGCTTGCTGGCGCGACTTACGGCGCTGACAAGGCGGGCTCGTACGTGGTCGCCATTGCGCGTGCACCGTCGATCGGCACGCCGCTCTGGGTCGCGACGCGGCGCGGCCGGCTGTTCGTCTCGATGAACGCCGACGGGCCGGCCGGCGCCGCGACATTCGTGCGCATCGACACTGCCGCGCAGCCGACGCGCTTCATCAGCGGCATCGCCGTCGATCCGGACGACCCGTACCATGCGTTCGTGTCGTTCTCCGGCTACGACGCCTATACGCCGACGACTCCGGGGCATGTCTTCGAGGTGCTCTACAACCCGGCGACAGCGACGGCCACCTGGACGCCGCGCAGCGCCGGCCTCGGCGACCAGCCGGTGACGGGAATCGCGTACGACGCGAAGACGGGGCGGCTGTACGCATCGACCGACTTCGGTGTCGCCGTCCTGCCGCGCAATCGGCAGCTCTGGCTGCCCTCAGCGGCCGGGCGTCTGCCGCCGGTCGCCGTCTACGGGTTGACGCTCGACAACCGGACGCGACTGCTCTATGCCGCGACGCACGGTCGGGGCGTCTGGCGCCTCGAGCTGTCCGACGACGATTGATGGCCGGCTGTCGGGGCCTCGCGCCCCGACAGCGATCGACACGTCGTCAGTCGCGACCGCGCTCTGCTGCGCCGTTGCCGCTCGCCGGCTGCGCGACCGGCGACGACGCCGCGCCCTGGACACATGTCTGCGGTCGGCGCTGGCAGCTCAGCATGCGCTGGCGATGCAAGCGCCGCGACCTCTCGATCCCGGCCGCGCTCGAGGCACGGCCGTTGGCGACGACTGCGCTGGCCGATGAGCCGGCGACAGCCGCAGGTCGGTCCTGAGCGAGCGCCAAGCCCGCGACGACCATCAGCATTCCTGCGGCAAGGCGAGCGAAAGTCGCGTGAGGGATCATGACGCTTGATGGGATCGACATCCAGATGAAACGTTCCGACCTGCATTCGCGATGACGAGAGGGGCGTCGGCCTGCGCCACGGCGCCGGCCCGGTTAGGATGACTCGATGATGTCTCCTGCTGCCGCGACACCGACGAGCGTCGAGGACGTCGTCTCGCTGCTCGCCACCGAGAACTACGTGGCCGATCGGCGCCTCGCGACCTCGGTCTTTCTCGCGCTCAAGCTCGGCCGCCCGCTGTTCGTCGAGGGCGAGCCGGGCGTCGGCAAGACCGAACTCGCCAAGGCGCTGTCGCGTGCGCTCGCGACCCTGCTGCTGCGCGTTCAGTGCTACGAAGGCCTCGACGTCGCCCAGACCGCGTACGAATGGAACGTCGCGCGCCAGATGATGGAGATCCGGCTCGCGGAGGCGGCGCACGATGTCGGCGATGCCGCGTCGCGCGAGCGCCTCGCCAAGAGCCTCTACGCGCGCGGCATGCTGATCGAGCGGCCTCTGCTTCAGGCGCTGACGCAGGAGCGCTCGCCAGTCCTTCTCATCGACGAGCTCGACCGTGCCGACGAGCCCTTCGACGCGTTCCTGCTCGAGGTGCTCGCCGAGAACCAGCTGACGATCCCCGAGCTGGGCACCGTCAAGGCCGACGCGCCGCCGATCGTCGTCATCACCAGCAACCGCACGCGCGAGATCCACGATGCGCTCAAGCGCCGCTGCCTGTACCACTGGGTCGACTACCCCGACGTCGAGCGCGAGCTGCAGATCGTGCGCATCCGCGCGCCGGGCGCCT
>JAYTHL010000283.1:0-4586 GCA_043732605.1 Rhizobacter sp.
CACGAGAAGGTCGCCCGCGTCGGCTATCCGGAGCTCGAGTCGCATCCCGACCACGCGCTCGCCAGGCGCCTGTTGCCGCGCGGCTGCGGCTCGGTCTTCAGCTTCGACCTGAAGGGCTCGCGCGAGGACGGCCGGACCTTCATCGAGGCGCTCAAGCTCTTTTCGCATCTGGCCAACGTCGGCGACTGCCGCTCGCTCGTCATCCATCCGGCGTCGACGACCCACTTCCGCATGGACGACGCGGCCCTCGCTCGGGCCGGCATCGGCGCGGGCACGATCCGCCTATCCATCGGCCTCGAAGACCCGGACGACCTGATCGACGACCTGAAGCGCGCGTTGAAGGCGGCGGGCAAGGCGACCGCCGCGCCGGCGACGCGATGAAGATCGCCGTGCCGACGTCGACCGGCCCGGTCGAGGCCTACGCCTACACCGGCGGACAGGCGCTCGATGCGACGCGGCCATGCGTCGTCTTCGTCCACGGCGCGCTGCACGACCACAGTGTCTGGACGCTGCTCGCGCGCTGGTTCGCGAACCACGGCCATTGCGTGATCGCGGTCGATCTGCCCGGCCACGGCCGCAGCGCCGGCGCGCCGCTGGCGAGCGTCGAGGCGATCGCCGACTGGCTGCTCGCGCTGCTGACCGCCGCGGGGATCGAGCGTGCCGCTCTTGTCGGACACAGCATGGGCTCGCTGATCGCGCTCGAAGCGGCGGCGCGCGCGCCCGAGCGCGCGAGCCGGCTCGTGATGGTCGGCACCGCGTATCCAATGGCCGTCTCGACCGCCCTGCTCGACGGTGCCCGCGACGATCCGCTCGCCGCCATCGACAGCGTCAACGCGTTCACGCATTCGACGATGGCCGCGAAACCGTCGCATCCCGGCCCCGGCACCTGGTTGCACGGCGCCAATCGAGCCCTGATGCAGCGCATGCACGCGGGGCAGGCAGACGTCAACCTCTTCCTCAACGACTTCCAGGTCTGCGACCGCTATCGCGGTGGCATCGAAGCCGCCGCGCGCGTGCGCTGTCCGGCGACGCTCGTCATCGGCGAGCACGACCAGATGACGATGACCAAGCACGCCCGCGCAATCGCCGAAGCCCTGAAGGCGCCGACGCTCGTCCTGCCGGTCGGCCACGCGCTGATGACCGAAGCGCCCGACGCGATGCTCGCGTCGCTGCGCACGGCGCTCGGCGTCGCGCCGGCGCCCGCGACGGCCTGACGCGCGGCGTCACCGCGGCGCCTCAGTCGCCGCGCCCGAGCTCGGCGCCGAGGATCAGGGTCGCTTCGAGCGTGAACTCGCCGGCGGCGAGGCGTTCGATCAGCGCATCACGTGTGAGGCAATCGAAGCGCTCAACCTCGCCGTCGCGGTTGACGGGCACGAGCGACTCCGGCACCCGTGCGCGGTACACCGCGATGCGCTCGTCCAGATCCCCCTCCGCCACGGCTCGCCGCACGACGATGTCGGTGCAGCGCCGTAGGTCGTCGAGGTCGGCCACGGCGAGCCCGGCCTCCTCCATCGTCTCGCGCTCCAGCGTCGTGTCGGTCGACTCGCCGGCCGCCACCTGGCCGCCCATCAGCGTGTCCCAGCAGCCCGGATCGGTCGCCTTGCCGAGCGCCCGCTGCTGCACCCAGACGCGGCCGTCGCCCGTGACGCCGACGAGATGGACCGCCGCCGTCGCGATGCCCAGGACGCGGACGACGGCACGCTCGACGACGCCGACCTGCGCGCCGGTCGACGTCGTGACCGAGAGCAGCTCGTCGCGCCACGGGGCGGCGAGGCCGCGCCTGTCGAGCCAGCGCGCGATCGTCGCGAGCGACGGGTCGAGCGGGCCGTCGACGCGCCAGCCGAGCTCCGACAGCCGCAGCGGCATGTCGGCGGCCACGAGCATGTCGGCGAGCCCGGGCTCGATGCTGCCGATCGCATCGTCACCATCCGCCGCGAAGAGCGGCATGCGCGCCGGATCACGTGGCTGATTCGCGCTGCGGCGCGCATCGTCGAGCCAGGCCCAGGCCGAGCTCACGCGCGATCCAGCAGCGCCAGCAGCTGCGCCTCGTCGATCACCGCGACGCCGAGCGCCTCGGCCTTCTCGAGCTTCGAGCCGGCCTCGCTGCCGGCGACGACCCAGTCGGTCTTCTTCGACACCGAGCCTGCGACCTTGCCGCCGAGCGATTCGATCATGTCTTTGGCATCGTCGCGCGCGAGCGTCGGCAAGGTGCCGGTGAGGACGAAGACCTTGCCGGCGAGCGGCTTCGGTGTCGCATCGCCCTCGCCGTCGCTCTCCGGCCACTCGAAGCCGGCGGCCAGCAGCGCGTCGATCACCTGCTGGTTGTGCGCCTCGGCGAAGAAGCCGTGGATGCTCTCGGCGACGATCGGGCCGACGTCGGGCACTTCGAGCAGCTGCGCGACGGTGGCTTTCCGCAGGCGCTCGACGCCGCCGAAGTGGCGCGCGAGATCCTTCGCCGTCGTCTCGCCGACCTGGCGGATGCCCAGGCCGTAGAGAAAGCGCGCGAAGGTCGTCTTGCGGCTCGCCGCGAGATTCGCGACCAGGCTCGCCGCGCTCTTCTCACCCATGCGTTCGAAGGCTTCCAGCCGTTCCTGGGTGAGCGCGTAGAGGTCGGGCAGCGACGCGACGACGCCGGCGTCGACGAGCTGGTCGACGATCTTCTCGCCGAGCCCTTCGATGTCGAGCGCGCGCCGGTCGGCGAAATGGAGGATCGCGAACTTCCTCTGCGCGGCGCAAAAGAGGCCGCCCGTGCAGCGGTGGTCGACGCCGCCCTTCTCGCGGGCGACCCGGCTGCCGCAGACCGGGCACGCGTGCGGCATCCGGAAATTCGGCACGTAGGTGCGACGCTTCGCCTCGACGCGGCCGACGACTTCCGGGATCACGTCGCCGGCGCGCCGCACGATCACCGTGTCGCCGATGCGCACGCCCTTGCGGCGCACCTCGAACAGGTTGTGCAGCGTCGCGTTCGAGACCGTCGTGCCGCCGACGAACACCGGCTCGAGCTTGGCCACCGGCGTCAGCTTGCCGGTGCGGCCGACCTGGATCTCGATGTCGTTGAGCCGCGTCGTCCGCTCCTGCGCCGGGTACTTCTGCGCCACCGCCCAGCGCGGCTCGCGCGACTTGAAGCCGAGCTTGTCCTGGAACGAGCGATCGTCGAGCTTGTAGACGACGCCGTCGATCTCGTACGGCAGGCTCTCGCGCCGCTCGGCGATCCGCTCGTGGAACGCAACCAGACCCGCGGCGCCCGCGACGCGCTCGTGGAACGGGCTCGCGGGCAGGCCCATCCTGTCGAACGCATCGAGCAGATCCGTCTGCGTCGGCGGGACGGTCCAGCCATCGACCGCGCCGTGCCCGTATGCAAAGAAGCTCAGGGGCCGCTTCGCGGCGTTCGTCGCGTCGAGCTGGCGCACGACGCCCGCCGCCGCGTTGCGCGGATTGACGAACACCTTCTCGTTCTTCGCGCCGCCCTCGATGAGCTTTCGCTGCCGCTCGTTGAGCGCCGCGAAGTCGTCGAGCCGCATGAAGACCTCGCCGCGGATCTCGAGCACCTTCGCCGCGACGCCCTTCAGGCGCTTGGGCACCGCCGCGATCGTGCGCACCGTGTGGGTCACGTCCTCGCCGGTCTCGCCGTCGCCGCGCGTCGCTGCCTGCACGAGCGCGCCGTTCTCGTAGCGCAGGTTGATCGCCAGGCCATCGAACTTCATCTCGGCGGCGTAGTCGACGGGCGCGTCGTCGGCGCCGAGGCCGAGCGCCTTGCGGATGCGCGCGTCGAACCTTTCCGCGCCGGCGGCGCTCGGGTCGGTCTCGGTGTTGATCGACAGCATCGGCACGACGTGGCGAACCGGCTTCAGCCCGTCGAGCACCGCGCCGATGACGCGCTGCGTCGGCGACTCCGGCATGACGAGCTCCGGATGCTCGGCCTCGATCGCCTGCAGCTCCTGGAACAGCGCGTCGTAGTCGGCGTCGGGGATCCTGGGCGCGTCGAGCACGTAGTAGGCGTGCGCGTGGCGGTCAATCTGCTCACGCAACTCGGCGGCGCGACGCGTCGCGTCGTCCGCGGGCAGCGTCTTCTTCACCGCCATCGCGCTCGTGCGGTCAGCTGAAGAGGCGCCGCGCCGACGCCGTCCCGGCGGCGAGGTCGCGCGACTCGAGCGCCGCGTAGAGGTTGCCGAGCTCGGCGCCGATCGCCGCGAAGCCCGCTTCGCTCAGCGGCCGCTCGTCGTCGTCGACGATCGCCGCATCCATGCCGACGGCGAGCGCCTGCGCCGCGGCCTGCCAGGCCTTGAACGGCTCGGCCGACGGATCGGTCTGCGGCACGTCGAAGGCGAGCGTCACGTCGCGCACGGCGGCGCGATCGGGCTCGTCGGCGAGTGCGGCCTGCGAGTCGAAGGTCAGCGTCAGGACCGGCGGCGCGCCCTCCTCGGCCGCCGGATAGACGAGCCGTCCGGCGATGACGCCGGGAACGAAGCCGTGCCGGCGTGCGTGCTGCTGGATGTAGCCGACGCTCCACGCCGCGCCGCGCGCGTGCAGGTGCACGGCGAGCTGGCCGTCGTGCTGGCTCGCGAACGCGTCGAGCTCGCGCGCGC
>JAYTHL010000284.1:0-4586 GCA_043732605.1 Rhizobacter sp.
TTGGGAATGCAGCGCAGGCCGCGGTTCGAGGCCGAGATGCCGCCGACGCAGTCGTTGGTGTAGACCATCGTCGTCGCGTCGCCGAGGTAGTAGGCGTGGGTGTTGTAGAGCGACGGCCCGTAGGCCCGGAAGCTCGACAGGCCGAAGTTGAAGGCGTCGCGGTACGAGCTGAGCACGCCGCGCAGGATCCCGCGCGCAATGTTGCCGCGCGTGTTCGGGTCGTCGCCGTTGATGACCTTGCCGGCCATCGTGCCGTCCATCGACTCGGAGTTGTCGAGGATGATCATCACGTTCGGCTTGATCGCCGGCGCGAGGAAGAGCGGATAGCTCGCGAACGTGAACGGCGGCGCGGCGACGGCCGCGAGCGGCAGCGCGAGCAGGATCGTCGTGGCGATGCGTCTCAGGACAATGGCGGATGTCATGGTGGCTCCGTTAACGCGTCGCATAGATCGACTGGAGGACGACGACGGTCTCCGGCCGCGCCCCGACGCCGCGCGCCGTGATCCGATATCCGACCCCGGGCGCCACCGGCTCTGAGCCGAGGACGACGCTCTCGCCCGCCGGCGTGCCGAGATAGCTGAACTTCTCGATCACGTAGCGCGGCTGGTCCGAGACGCTCGGGAACGCCGGCGCGCCGGTGTACTGGCCGTAGTGGCGCACGGTGCCGTCGGCCGTCCAGTCGAAGCCGAGGCGCGCGTCGTCGACCGGCAGCGAGGCGAGCGCGCCGAGCCCGTCGCGCTGCGATGGCGACGTGCACAGGCCACTGGCGCAGCCGTCGGTGAACGGAGTCGACGGGCTGACGTTGTTGGCGACGTCCTGCTCGCCGTCGCGCAGCGCCGCCTCGGCGGCCTGCAATGCGAGGTCGCGGTCCTTGGTGTTGCCGATCATCCGTTCCTCCATCGCGTTGACGCTCATCACCGCGACGCCGAGACCCAGCGTGGCGAGCATCAGCACGAGGGTCGTGACGAGCGAAAGGCCGCGCTGGCGGCGCGCGCTTCGCGGCTGGCGGAGGGCGACCCTGCTCATGGCGCGCCATTCCTCACCGTGACGACTTCCGACAGGACGCTGCGCAGTCGCCGGTCCTCGGCGGTGATGGTCGTGCCTGCGAAGTCGACGCTCTGGTGGCTGCGCGCGACGTTGTCCTTCGCGGTCGCGATCAGCATCTGCAGGCGCACCGCGATCACCTTGTCCCAGGCGGTGACGCCGTCGGCACCGGCGTAGTGGTCGACGTTCTGCAGGCCCGTGGCCGCGCCGCCGTCGATGCCGTAGGTGAGCGCGAGGCGGTCGATGCCCGACGCCACTTCCTCGGGATCGGCCGGGCCGGGGACGGCGAGACGCCAGAGCGAGTTGGTGCCCGGATGCAGCGCGCTCGCGGCGATGTAGTAGTGACGCGTCTGCATCTTGTAGACGGTCGCGTCGGTGCGAAAACGCTGCTGCAGGTCGTTGGTGGCGTTGCCCGGCACGAACCCTCCGCCGATCCCGTGGGTGAGGACGCCGGTCGCGGCCGGATTCGGCTCGGTGATCTGGAACATCGCCGCCGCCTTGCAGCTGGCGACGAGGACGATGTCGCCCGAGGCGAGCGTGCTGGTCGGCGAGCTCGCGGCCACCTGCGGCGCGGCCAGCGTGCTGGCCATCGGCGCGACGATGCCGAGCCCGTCGGGATCGAAGGGCACGCGCACCGAGACGATGTCGCTGTTGCGGAGCGGTCCCGACGCCGCGGGCATCGCCGCCAGCGGGCCGACGAGAGCCGGCGCGAAGCCCGCGCCCGTGCCACGGTAGCCCTGCATGCCGGCGGCGGTGGTGAGGAAGGCGCCCGTGCCGGCGTTGAGCACGCTCACCGGCGGCTCGTTGAGGAGCGGACGGCAGCCGACGAAGGAGGCGTTGCGCAGGTCGGTCTGGAGCGTGTCCATCGCCAGCCGGCCGTTCTCGCTCATCCGCGTCGACGCCGAGCCGACGCCGTGCAGCATGCGCGTGCTGACGAAGATCGAGACCGCGACCAGGACCACGAACAGGCCCACGGCCATGCCGACCATCAGCTCGACCAGCGTCATGCCGCGCATCGCGCCCGATCGGTTCACGGCCGCACGCTCACGACGAAGCGCGGCGTGCCGACCTTGTCGACCCACCACAGCTTGACGGCGATCACGGTGCCGAGGCCGTCGCATTGCGGCGCGGCGCTGGTGCCGTCGTCGGGCGTGCTGTCGATGCAGACGACGCCGACACCGGCCGGGAGCTGTGCCGCGATCTCGGTCTGCCACTCGGCCATATCGGCGCCGGCGAGCTGCACCGGCGTGCAGCCCGACGCGTTCGACAGGCAGTCGGTCGCGCCTGCGATCGGACTGTCGTAGGCGTGCGCGGTGACGCCGGCCTGGTTGGCGCGGATGCGGTCGGCCATCTGGTAGCCGAGCAGGATCGCCTTCTGACGCACCTGGGCGCTGTTGTTCATGGCCAGGCCGAACGTCTGCAGGCGCGCCGCGCCGATGAAGCCGACGGCCGCGATGACGACGGCGACGAGCGCCTCGAGCAGCACGTAGCCGGCCTGCGAGCGGCGTCGCGACATCGCGGCGCGCATCACGGGCAACCCGTCGTGCCGACGAGGTCGGCCAGGCCGACCGGCTCGACGCGCAACTGGTAGCCCTTCGTTGCCGCTGCCGAGCAGAGCGTGAACGTGACCAGGCTCGACGGCACGAGAAAGCCGCGCGCGTTGAAGGCGACCGTCGTCGTGCCGCCCGAAGTGGAGATGCGAACGTTCGTGCGGTAGGCCGCCTGCTGCCGCACGACCTGCTCGCCGGCGTCGAAGATGCCGTTGGCGTTGCTGTCGACGAAGACCGTCCAGCCGCCCGTGAACTCGGTGCCGGCGACCGGCGCCGCCGCGGTGAGGCCGACCTGCAGGCCGCGCTTCATGGCCTCGCCGCGCGCCATCATCATCGCCGCCGCGAGCTCGCTCTGGGCCGAGGCCAGCGCGTTCGCCGACGTCAGCGATGCGAGACCGGGCGATGCGATCACGAGCAGGATCGCGAGGATGCTCATCGTCGTGAGCATCTCGACGAGGCTGAAGCCTGCCGTGGCCTTCAGCCGGCCGGCCGAGGACCGAAAACGGAGAACGCTGAAGCGAGGCAGGAAGACGAGGTGGCGCACGTCATCGTCATCGGCGTCGTTCCCCGACAACTGAGGGGGTGCCGACGGACGGTCGCGGAGGCCTGACGAGCGGAATTCGACACGCGCGGCTGCGACCGCTCGTCGGCAGCCGCAGCGCGACCCGTGACGGATCGCACGCAGCGCCGCGACGCCCGTCTACTCGTAGACGATGGCGATCCGGCCGTGCGCCGCGCCGGTCTGCCAGCGTTCGAGCGCGCCGTCGCTCGGATAGAAGCGCACCGCGTCGCCGAGGTCGAGCTCGCCGGTCGCGTCGCGCCGGTGCAGCTGCAGGCGAACGCGCAGGCCTTCCTGCACTTCGCCATGCTCGGTCTGCGAGCGCCGCGACGGGAAGTCGCGCAGCACCTCGGCCACCGGCGGCACGCTGCCATTGACCTCGACACGCAGGTACTTGCCGAAGCGACAGCGTGCGCCGGCGAGGTCCCAGACGGCGGTGACGTTGAACCGCACGCCGCCGCTGAAACGGTCGGGCTGGACCTTGCCCTGCGCGATGACGAGCTCGTCGTCCTTCAGCAGGTCGCGGTTGGCGTTGAGCAGATCCTCGTTGGCGACGGCCTCGATCGAATCGCTCATGTCGTCGAGCTTGAAGATCGCGACGCGGCCGCGCTGACCGTTGACGACGCGCAGGTCGCCGACGATGCCGGCGACGAGCAGCGTCTCGCGGCTGTCGATCAGGTCGGCGATCTTCAGCTTGGCGAAGCGCCGCACCTCGGCCGCGCTCTGGTCGAAGAGATGGCCCGAGAGATAGAAGCCGAGGGCCGACTTCTCGAGCGTCAGGCGCTCCTTGATGCTCCACTCGCGCGCGGCGATCAGCGGCGGCTCCTGCGTGCTCGCGCCGTGCGCGTCGTCGTCGGCGGCGAAGGCGTCGAAGAGTCCACCCTGGTCGGCATGTGCGGCCTGGGTCTCGGCCCAATCGAGCGCCAGACCGACGCTTGCGAGCAGCGATGATCGCGCTGGCTGAAGGCGGTCGAACGCGCCCGCCTTGACCAGCGCCTCGACGACGCGGCGATTGATGCGGCCGCGGTCGACGCGGGCGCAGAGGTCGAAGAGGCTCATGAAAGACCCTCCCGACTCGCGCGCCGCGACGATCGCCTCGATCGCGCCGTGTCCGGTGCCCTTGATCGCGCCGAGGCCATAGCGCACCGTCTTGTCCTCGACCGGCTCGAAGCGATACGTGCCGGCGTTGACGTCGGGAGTCTCGATCGTGATGCCGAAGGTCTTGGCGTCGACGATGAGCGCCTTCAGCTTGTCGCTGTTGTCGATCTCGACCGACATGTTGGCGGCGAAGAACTCGGCGCCGAAGTGGACCTTGATCCAGGCCGTGTGATACGCCAGCAGCGAGTACGCCGTCGCGTGCGCCTTGTTGAAGCCGTAGCCGGCGAACTTCTCCATCAGGTCGAAGACTTCTTCGGCGACCTCGGCCGAGATGC
>JAYTHL010000285.1:0-4581 GCA_043732605.1 Rhizobacter sp.
CGAGCGGCTTGGTTACTTCCACATCGGCGAATCCGGGCGCGGCTATCTGGGCGCGGGCAACATCGATTTCGACCGGGTGTTTCGCGGCCTCGTGAAGGCGGGCTACCAAGGACCGATCACGTTCGAATCGTTTTCGTCGGCGGTGGTCAACAAGCAGTTGCAAGGCATTCTCGGGATCTGGCGAAACCTGTGGGAAGACGGCGCCGATCTCGCACGGCACGCAAAGGGCTTCATCGAGCATGGCATGAAGTCCGCGCGCGAGGCACACGCGCGCGGCGGGCACGCGCGGTGACGATCGCGGAACGCGGCGCGCGCGATGATCCGATGAGCACGCCCGGCGGTCTGCAGCGCTTCCGGCTGGACGGGCGCGTCGCTGTCGTCACTGGCGCGGCGAGCGGCATCGGCCTGGCCTGCGCCCGAATGCTCGGCGAGGCCGGCGCGAAGGTGGTGCTGCTCGACCTCGATGTGCAATTGGCCGAGCGCGAAGCCGCGCGTCTTGCGAACAGCGTCGGGCGCGGCCTCGATGTGAGCGATGCTGCGGCCATCGAGCGCAGCTTCGCGACCATTGGCGCGGAAGGCGCGATCGACGTGCTGGTGAACAGCGCTGGCGTGGCGATCCGCAAGCCAGCGCTCGAGCTCGAGCTCGACGATTGGATGCGGGTCATCAACGTCAACCTGACCGGCAGTTTCCTTTGTGCGCGCGCGGCAGCGCGACACATGACCACGGGCGGCAGCATTGTCAACATCGCATCGATCATGGGCCTGTCCGGTGGCGGGCTCTATCCGAACATCTCGTACCAGACTTCGAAGGGCGGCGTGGTCAACATGACGCGCGCGCTGGCGGTCGAGTGGGCGCCGCTGCAGATCCGCGTCAACGCCGTCGCGCCGACGTGGACGCGCACGCCGTTCATCGGCGAGCTCGAGAACTCACCGGCGCTGATGGAGCGCATTCGAAGCGTCACGCCGATGAAGCGACTTGCCGAGGCCGATGAGGTGGCGGCCGCCGTGCTGTTTCTGGCGTCGCCCGCGGCATCGATGATCACCGGACACACGCTGCCCGTGGACGGCGGGTTCCTTGCGCAATAAGTGCGCGGGAGGCGGTCGGCCATGACCACCGAACCTTCGAACTCCACCGCGACCGACGACCCGCACTACGTCATCGGCGTGGACGTCGGCACGGGCAGCGCCCGCGCCGGAATCTTCGAGTTGACCGGCCGCATGGTGTCTTCGGCAAAGCACGACATTACCCTGTTCCGGGCGAGCGGCTCCATCGTCGAGCAGTCGAGCGCCGAGATCTGGAGCGCCGTGTGCGACGCCGTGAAGGGCGCACTGTCCCAAGCCGCGGTCCCGCCCGATCGCATCGCCGGCATTGGTTTTGACGCCACTTGCTCGCTCGTCGTGTTGGGGTCGGGCGGGCAGTCCTTGCCGGTCGGCCCGTCCGAACACGCCGAACGAGACACCATCGTCTGGATGGATCACCGTGCCGTAACGCAGGCGCAGCGCATCAACGCCACGGACCATGAGGTTCTGAAATATGTCGGCGGCAGGATCTCGCCGGAAATGGAGACGCCGAAGTTACTGTGGCTGCTCGAGAACAAGCCTGAGGTATTCGCCGCGGCGTGGCAGTTCTTCGACCTGACCGACTTTCTGACCTGGCGTGCCACCGGGGATCTGTCCAGGTCCACCTGCACGGTGACCTGCAAGTGGACGTATCTGGCGCATGAGCGGCGTTGGGACGAAAGCTATTTCCGCACCGTTGGTCTCGGCGTACTGGCGGACGAGGCCTTTGCCCGGATCGGTCAGACCGTGGTCGACCCGGGAACGCCGCTGGGGGCCGGACTGACGGCTGCCGCCGCCGCGGCGCTCGGCCTGCAAGTCGGAACGCCGGTCGCCACAGGCGTGATCGATGCACACGCTGGAGGGATCGGAACCGTCGGCGCGGACGGTCATGCCGAGTCTTGCCTGGCCTATGTCTTCGGCACCTCATCGTGCACGATGACCACGACCCGGCGGCCGGTCTTCGTGCCCGGTGTCTGGGGGCCGTATTTCTCGGCGATGGTGCCGGATGCCTGGCTGAACGAAGGTGGGCAGTCGGTTGCCGGCGCTGCGATCGAGCATCTGCTGTCGATGCACCCCGCGGCGCCCGATGCGCGGCGTCGTGCGCACGACGCCGGCCAGTCGCTGCCGGAGCTGCTTGCTGGGCTGGCGACGCAGGCCGCGGCGAGTCTATCGGATGCGGTCGCGCTGGTCGACGGGCTGCATGTCGTCCCGGAATTCCTCGGCAACCGAGCCCCGCTCGCCGATCCTCAGGCCAGAGCGGTGATCGCGGGCCTGGGCATGGACGACGACCTGGAGAGCTTGATTGCTCTCTACGTCGCGGGCCTGTGCGGCATCGGCTATGGGCTGCGCCAGATCATCGAAGCGCAGGCCGATGCCGGCGCGCCGATCGAACGGGTGGTCATCAGCGGCGGCGCTGGGCGCAGCGACCTCGTGCGCCAGCTGCTCGCCGATGCGACCGGAAAGGCGGTGCTCGCGACCCGCGCGGAAGAACCCGTCATGCTCGGCGCCGCGATGCTCGGCGCTGTGGCCGGCCGCCTGTTCGACGGCGTGCAGTCGGCGATGGCGGGTATGTCGCAGATCAGCAGGCGCCACGAGCCGGCTGCGGGCACCGTCGCGGCTTGTCACGAGGCGCGTTTTCGCGCCTTCAAGCAGTTGCAAGCTGTCGCGCGAGAAATTCGCTAAGCCCGTCGCGACCAAGCCGCCTTCACGCCGGTCCGTTCAGGGACACCCTGTGCCCTCTTCGCTCAATGTGGGCACCGAAACAAGTCAGTCCATGACTGAACTCCAAAGCCTTCACGCCCAACCCGGCAAGGCTTGATTCGGGGGCCCCGGCGAGGCGTTGCATAGGACGACGTCACCAGCAGGCCAGCAGGCCTGCATTCAACAGCACTCGCTACGAGTCGTAGCGCATGAGTGACATCGATCCCGACAAATTCTGCCCCACCACCAACGAGACGGCAGTCGAAGGTCTATGAGAGTCAGAGCGACACTCGAGGCTCTTTCCAACGGAGTTCCTACGCCTGCTCGTCACGCGAGCGTCAAGTTCCGAGACCGGCGACCTGCGCAACGCGGGGGGGGGGCGAGAGCCGCGACGACGCGGCTGCTGCGCCAACACCTGGGCCTGCGGGCGCAGCGCGGATCTTCGGTGTCATGAACGGCTACCTTGTGCGACTTATT
This sequence comes from Rhizobacter sp., assembly GCA_043732605.1. Lineage (GTDB taxonomy): Bacteria > Pseudomonadota > Gammaproteobacteria > Burkholderiales > Burkholderiaceae_C > Schlegelella_A. The sequence goes on from JAYTHL010000285.1 coordinate 3,238, forward strand.
CAAACAAGTCGCAGGGGCCACACCATGCCCAGTGGTCACGGCAGCTTGTGCCGCGCGTGCGGGGGTTGCGGTCGTTGCACGGCTGGTCATCTCCAGCTGGCCGGCCTGGCTGATCCGCGGGCGGGGTTCATGAGGGGCATACGGGGGCTGACGGCGCCGGCGGACGCGCGGGACGCGACCTCGGTATGCTGCGCGGCGTGCGACGGGGCGCGCCTCCCGGCAGTGCCTTGGCGCGACGCGATTGGAGCATCCCATGGCTGTCGATCTAACCCCAAGCTTCGAGGTCATCGATCCGCGCTTCCGGCAACTGGCCTTTCCCAACGTTCACCTCGAGAAGCTCCACGCGGGCTGCCGATGGGCCGAGGGTCCGACGTGGTTCGCGGCCGGGCGGTATCTGGTCTGGTCCGACATCCCAAACGATCGCATGCTGCGCTGGGACGAAACCGACGGCTCGGTCTCGGTGTTCCGCCAGCCGGCGATGAACACCAACGGCCACACGGTGGACCTGCAGGGCCGGCTCGTGTCGTGCGAGCACCGCGGCCGCTGCGTCTCGCGCACCGAGCACGACGGTCGTCGCACGGTGCTGGCTTCCCAGATCGAGGGCAAGCGCCTGAACTCGCCGAACGACGTGATCGTGAAGTCCGACGGCAGTATTTGGTTTACCGATCCGAGCTACGGCATCGACAGCGACTACGAAGGCGACGCGGCCCCCAGCGAGGTCGGCGATTGCGGGGTCTACCGCATTGGGCCGGACGGCCGCTCGTTCGAGCCGGTGGCCGACGGCTTCGTGCAGCCGAACGGCCTGGCGTTCTCGCCCGACGAGAGCCTGCTCTACGTCGCCGACACCAGCGCCACGCACCGCGTCGACGGCCCCGCCACATCCGGCGCCTCCGCATGGGAGCCGATGGCCGCAGCCTCTCTGGCGGGGAGGTTTTTGCCGACTGCACTGCAAGGCTCTTCGACGGCTTTCGCGTTGACGCCCGAGGCAATCTGTGGGCGAGCGCCGGCGACGGCGTGCATTGCTACGCACCCGAAGGTCAGCTTCTGGGCAAGATCCGGGTGCCGGAGACGGTGGCCAACGTGTGCTTCGGAGGGCCCAAGCTGAACCGGCTTTTCGTCTGCGCCACGACTTCGCTCACTCGGTCTACCTGAATGTCCGCGCTGCGGCGCGGCCGGTTGTCGGCTGAGGAGCGGATCGGGGCCGAAAGTACGGGCGCCGGAACCGGACGCTCAGGAGCCTCCGCTCCTGGCCGGGACCGTCGAAGGCGAACGACTGCATCGGAGCGGGCTCGATTGGACGACCGCTGCGATCCCCAATTTGAAGTCGCAGCGGTCGTGTCTCGA
>JAYTHL010000286.1:0-4580 GCA_043732605.1 Rhizobacter sp.
CGGCCTCGTGGCGGCGGCGCTCGTCGTCATGCCGTTGCCGTGGCGGGCCAAGCTCTTCGCCGTGCCGCTCTCGATGGCGCTGCTCGTGCCGCCGCACGAACTGCCCGCCGACGGCAGCTTCGACCTCGTCGCCGCCGACATCGGCCAGGGCACCGCCGTCGTCGTGCGCACGCGCAGCCACGTCCTGCTCTTCGACACCGGCCCGCAGTACACGCGCGAGAGCGACGCCGGCCAGCGCGTCCTCGTGCCCTTGCTGCGCGCGCGCGGTGACCAGCACGTCGACCTGCTGGTGCTCAGCCACCGCGACAGCGACCACGTCGGCGGCGCACGCTCGGTGCTGGGCGCGCTCGAGGTCGACGCGATGGCGAGCTCGCTCGAGGACGGGCATCCGCTGCACCTTGCGGCGCGCGCGTCGCGACGCTGCGTCGCGGGCGAGCGCTGGACCTGGGACGGCGTCGACTTCGCGGTGTTGCGTCCAGAGGCCGACGACTACGCGCGCAGCCTCAAGTCGAACGCCATGTCGTGCGTCCTTCGCGTCTCGGGCGGCGGCCGCAGCGCGCTGCTCACCGGCGACATCGAGCGCGAGCAGGAGTCGGCGCTGGTCGGGAGGGCCGGCGAGGCGCTGCGCAGCGACGTCCTCGTCGCGCCGCACCATGGCAGCAGGACGTCGTCGAGCGCGCCGTTCCTCGACGCCGTCCATCCGGCCGTCGCCGTCTTCCAGGCCGGCTACCGCAACCGCTTCGGCCATCCCGCGGCCGACGTCCTCGACCGCTACCGCGCGCGCGGCGTCCGGATCGTCGCCAGCCCTGCGTGCGGGGCGTGGATCTGGCGCGCCGCCGGGCCGGCCGAAGGCGCCTGCGAGCGCCTCGATGCACGCCGCTACTGGCATCACCGGGTGGATTCCGGAGGGTCGTGAGGTCGCTGCCGCAGCCCGCGTGGCGCGGAGTTTGCTACCCTCGACGCCTGGAGGCACCATGATCGGCTTCGACGAGATGCGGGGCGCGGACGGCGCGGTGCGAGAGCACTACGGCGGCTACGACCGCTGGCTGGCGGAACAGCCGCCACAGGTGATGCGGACCCGGCGGGAAGAGGCCGAGGTCATCTTTCGGCGCGTCGGCATCACGTTCGCCGTGTACGGGGCGAAGGACGACGGCGCGGGCAGCAACGGCGGCACCGAGCGGCTGATCCCGTTCGACCTGATTCCGCGCGTGATTCCGGCGGCCGAATGGCGCGAGATGGAGCGGGGGCTGCGCCAGCGCGTGACGGCCCTGAACCGCTTCCTCCACGACGTCTACCACGGCCAGGAGATCCTGAAGGCGGGCGTCGTGCCGGCCGACCAAGTGCTCGGCAACGCGCAGTACCGGGCCGAGATGAAGGGCATGGACGTCGCCGGCGGCATCTATTCGCACATCGCCGGCATCGACATCGTTCGTGCCGCCAACCCCGACGGCAGCGGCAGCTACTACGTCCTCGAAGACAACCTGCGCGTGCCGAGCGGCGTCTCGTACATGCTCGAGAACCGCAAGATGATGATGCGGCTCTTCCCCGAGCTCTTCAGCCAGCACCGGATCGCGCCGGTCGCGCACTACCCCGACCTGCTGCTCGAGACGTTGCGCTCGGTCGCACCGGCGGCGGTGAGCGATCCGACCGTCGTCGTGCTGACGCCGGGCATGTACAACAGCGCCTACTTCGAGCACGCCTTCCTGGCCCAGCAGATGGGCATCGAGCTGGTCGAGGGCCAGGATCTCTTCGTCGACAACAACTTCGTCTACATGCGGACGACGCAGGGGCCGAAGCGGGTCGACGTGATCTACCGCCGCGTCGACGACGACTTCCTCGATCCGCTCGCCTTCCGCGCCGATTCGACGCTCGGCTGCGAAGGCCTGCTGTCGGCCTACCGCGCCGGCAACGTCACGCTCTCGAACGCGATCGGCACCGGCGTCGCCGACGACAAGTCGATCTATCCGTTCGTGCCGAAGATGATCGAGTTCTATCTCGGCGAGAAGCCGATCCTCAACAACGTGCCGACCTACGTCTGCCGCGAGCCCGACGACCTGGCCTACGTGCTCGACCATCTCGGCGAGCTCGTCGTCAAGGAAGTGCACGGCGCGGGTGGCTACGGCATGCTCGTCGGTCCGGCGTCGACCAAGGCGGAGATCGAGGACTTCCGCGTCGCGCTGAAGGCCGATCCGAACCGCTACATCGCCCAGCCGACGCTGTCGCTCTCGACCTGCCCGACATTCGTCGAGAGCGGCATCGCGCCGCGCCACATCGATCTGCGCCCGTTCGTGCTGTCTGGCAAGACCGTGCAGATGGTGCCGGGCGGGCTGACGAGGGTCGCGCTGAAGGAAGGCTCGCTGGTCGTGAACTCGTCGCAAGGCGGCGGCACGAAGGACACCTGGATCCTTGAAGCGTGACGACCGGGCTGCGCCATGCTGTCTAGAACCGCCGATCACCTCTTCTGGATGGCTCGCTACATGGAGCGCGCCGAGAACACGGCGCGCATGCTCGACGTCAACTACCAGATGTCGCTGCTGCCGCAGTCCGAAGGCGCGGCCGAGCGCGGCTGGCGCGGCCTGCTCAGCATCAGCGAGCTCACGGCCGACTTCGCCAAGCGCGTCGGCGAGGTGACGCCGAGGAGCGTCATCGACTACATGGTGAGCGATCCGAAGAACGGCTCGTCGATCCGCAGCTGCCTGATGGCGGCGCGCGAGAACGCGCGCGCGGTGCGCGGCACGCTGACGACCGAGGTCTGGGAGACGCAAAACCAGACCTGGCTCGAGTTCCAGCGCATGGTCGCCGACGACGCGTTCGAGAAGAGCCCGAACGAGGCCTTCGAGTGGGTCAAGTTCCGCTCGCACCTCTCGCGTGGCGTCACCGTCGGCACGATGCTGCAGGACGAGGCGTTCCACTTCCTGCGCATCGGCAGCTTCCTCGAGCGCGCCGACAACACGGCACGCATGCTCGACGTCAAGTTCCATTCGGTCGACAACGAGTTCGTCGGCTACGGTCCCGGCGCGGCGGCGGCGCGCCTGCGCTACGGCATGAGCATGAGCGTCGGCCAGAGCCAGGGGCAGGGCGAAGGTGACGAGGCGCAGGCCGCACAGGAAGGCGGCAAGGACGTCGAGTTCGACTTCTATCACTGGTCGGCGGTGCTCCGGTCGGTCTCGGGCTTCGAGGTCTACCGCAAGGTCTACCGCAACGTGATCCGGCCCGAGCGCGTCGCCGAGCTGCTGATCCTGCGGCTCGACATGCCGCGCTCGCTGGCCGCCTGCATGCACGAGGTGGTCTCGAACCTGCAGCGTGTCGCCAACGAGCAATCGAAGGACACGCTGCGCCTGGCCGGCCGGCTCGATGCGGATCTCCAGTACGGCCGCATCGACGAGATCCTCGCCACCGGCCTGCACGCCTACCTGACGCAGTTCCTCGAGCGCGTGAACGCGCTCGGCGCCGGCATCAGCCGCGACTTCCTCGTTCCCGTAGCGCCCTGAGATCGTTCGGCCGGACCGCGGCCGAGACACTGAAAGCCCCTCGCATGTCGATCCACGTCGCGCTCAACCACATCACCCACTACCGCTACGACCGACCGGTGATGCTCGGGCCGCAGACCGTGCGCCTGCGTCCTGCGCCGCACTCCCGCACGCGCATCCTCAGCTACTCGATGAAGGTCGAGCCGAGCGATCACTTCATCAACTGGCAACAGGATCCGCAGGCCAACTACCTCGCCCGGCTCGTCTTCCCCGAGCGCACCAGCCACTTCCGCGTCGAGGTCGATCTCGTCGCCGAGATGGCGGTCTTCAACCCGTTCGACTTCTTCCTCGAGCCGAGCGCCGAGACATTTCCCTTCACCTACGAGCCGGAGCTGCTGGTCGAGCTCGCGCCCTACCTGCGCAAGGCGCCCGCGACGCCGCTCTTCGCCGAATATCTCGCGCGCATCGATCGCACCAAGCGGTCGACCAGCACCTTCCTGGTCGACATCAACCAGGGCCTGCAGAAGGACATCGCCTACCTGATCCGCATGGAGCACGGCGTGCAGACGCCCGAGCTCACGCTCACGAACGCGAGCGGCTCGTGCCGCGACAGCGCCTGGCTGCTCGTGCAGCTGCTGCGCCATCTGGGTTTGGCGGCGCGCTTCGTCTCCGGCTACCTGATCCAGCTGAAGAGCGACGTCAAGTCGCTCGACGGCCCGAGCGGCACCGAGGTCGACTTCACAGACCTGCACGCGTGGTGCGAGGTCTATCTTCCCGGCGCCGGCTGGATCGGCCTCGACCCGACGTCCGGCCTCTACGCGGGCGAAGGCCACATCCCGCTCGCGTGCTCGCCCGAGCCGTCGTCGGCGGCGCCGATCAGCGGCGAGCTCGAGGCCTGCGAGACGACCTTCGAGCACCACATGTCGGTGCAGCGCGTCTGGGAAGCGCCGCGCGTGACGATGCCGTACACCGAGCTGCAATGGGGCTCGGTCGACGAGCTCGGCAAGCAGGTCGACGCCGACCTGCGCCGCATGGACGTGCGTCTCACGCAAGGCGGCGAGCCGACCTTCGTCTCGGTCGACGACCGCGAAGGCGGCGAATGGAACACCG
>JAYTHL010000287.1:0-4553 GCA_043732605.1 Rhizobacter sp.
TCCGTGACGGCTTGCTCGAACTGCTTCTTGAGGTCGGCCATGGGGTTTCCTTCGTTGGCTTCGTCATGACAAGTCGCGATTGACGGCGCCGATCTTAGCCAGCATCGTGAACCGATTCCGGCTGCAACGGGTTTGCCTCCATGACGACGTCTCCCGCTTCCCGCGAACGCATGTCGCGCGTCGACACCGCGTGGCTGCGCATGGACAGCGACGTCAACCTGATGATGATCGTCGGCGTCTGGCTGCTGCGCCCGGGCATCGCCTACGAGACGCTCTGCGAGAGGGTCGAGGACAAGCTGATGCGCTACGAGCGCTTCCGCGAGATCGCGGTGCGCGACGCGAGCGGCGCGACCTGGGTCGGCGACGACGACTTCGACATCCATCGCCACGTTGTGCGCGAGAAGCTCAAGAAGGGGGCAGGGCAGGGCGAGCGTGCCGCGCTGCAGGAGCGCGTCGGCGTGCTCGCGTCGCAGCCGCTCGATCCGGCGCGGCCGCTCTGGCAATTCCACCTGATCGACGACTACGAGGGCGGCAGCGCGCTGATCGCTCGCGTCCACCACTGCATCGGAGACGGCATCGCGCTGATCTCGGTGATGATGACGATCACCGACGGCGGCAGCGATCCGCCGCGACGCGAGCGCAAGTCGCGAGGTGGCGACAACGACGGCCTCGACGACGGTCTCGCCGGCGCCGCGCTCAAGGCCTTCGATGGCCTGTCGACGCGGGCCGCCGGTCTCGCCGGCGCGTCGCTCGACCTCTCGATCGAGCTTCTCGCCGATCCGCAGAAGGGACTCGCGGGAGCGCTGGCCGGCGCCAGGCTCGGTGCGAAGGTGATGCGCGACGTCGCCGCGATGGCGCTGATGGACGACGACTCGCCGACCTTGCTCAAGGGCCGGCCGAGCGGCGCCAAGCGCGTCGCCTGGGGCGAGCCGATTCCGCTCGCCGACGTGAAGGCCATCGGCCACGCGCTCGGCGCCTCGATCAACGACGTGCTGCTCGCCTGCGTCGCCGGTGCGATCGGTGCGTGGCTGCGCGACGAGGGCGATGATCCAGCGGGCAAGGAGATCCGCGCGATGGTGCCGGTGAACCTGCGTCCGCAGGGCGAGGCCTGGAAGCTCGGCAACCGCTTTGGCCTCGCGCCGCTGGTGCTGCCGATCGGCATCGACAACCCGGTCGCGCGCGTTGCCGCCGTGCGCGCCCGCATGAACGAGCTGAAGTCGAGCTACCAGCCGATGCTCGCCTTCGCAGTGCTCGCCGTCGCCGGCCAGATGGTGCAGGCCGTGCAGGACGCGCTGCTCGGCCTCTTCGCCAAGAAGGCGACCGCGGTGATGACCAACGTGCCGGGACCGCCCGTGCCGCTCACCTTCTGCGGCTCGACCTTGCGCCAGACGATGTTCTGGGTGCCGGCGTCGGGCGAGATCGGCGTCGGCGTGAGCATCCTGTCGTACGGGGGCGGCGTGCAGTTCGGGCTCATCACCGACGAGGCGCTGTGCCCGACGCCGCAGGCGATCATCGATCGCTTCGAGCCCGAGTTCGACAAGCTGTTGTGGTTGACGATGATGCTGCCCTGGCATCGCCCGGGCGAATCGCGAACACTGACCTGAACGCCGCTCAGGCGGGCGACGCTGCCTCGATGCGCAGCTGCAGCGCCGTGCCGCCGGTCGATGTCGGCTTGGTCAATCGGGCTTCGGGAATGCCGCGCGCACGCAGGAATTCGTAGACCCGTGTCGCTCGTCGCACGCCGAGCGCCGCCGCGCCGCCGCCCGCATCGGTCGGTGCGGCGATGAGGTGGACCTCAGCGATCGCCGTGCGGCGCATCGATTGGGCCACCTTGTCGAGCACCGCGGCGAGCGCCGGCTTGATGGTGTCCTGGCCCGGATCGAAACAGAACGCGCGCGGCACCTCGACGACCACCGCGCCGTTCGGGCGCTGCGCGATGACGACCGGCGTTCCCTTGAACCACGCGGCGAGCCATTGACGCTCGACCGCGAGCGTCGAGGCTGCTGCGGTGCGCAGCTCGGCCGGTGTGCTCGCCGCCGGGGCCGGCGCGGGTGCGGCGGTCGTCGGCACGACGGTGGCCGTCGTGCCGACGACCGGCTCCTGCGGCGAGGGCGCCGGCGCAGGGCCGCTCGCGCAAGCCGCGACCACGAGGAGCACCAGCAGTGCCCCGAAATTCATCCTGCCCATCCGCAGCGATGCTACGTCCTATCCGCCGCCTCGCCGCGAGGTCGGCCGCGAAGCGCGACCCCGGGTTCGTCTCGCCCCCAAACCGGGGGGTCGGCGCGCCGATCACCCTGTCAGCCATTGCTGCTCGAAAGCCCGCGTGCAAGAATCTTTTTTGGGATTTCGAGGAGGGAACACCATGCGATGGAGTGGCGCGCTCAAGCGTTGGGTCGTGGCCGGATTGCTCGGCCTGGTGGTGGCCATGCCGGCCCATGCGACCAAGGTGCGGTACGACCTGAGCCCGGTGTCCGGCACCACCTGGCAGTACGATTTCTCGGTCACCAACGATTCGCTCGCGACCTCGATCGACGAGTTCACGATCTTCTTCGACCAGACGCTCTTCAGCAATCTGCTGCTCGTCTCGGCGCCCGTGGGCTGGGATCCCCTCGCCATCCAGCCCGATCCGGGCTTGCCCCAAGACGGCTATTTCGACTGGCTCGCCCTGAGCTCGGGGATCGGCCAGGGCCAGAGCCTGGGCTCGTTCCGCGTCCGCGTGAATTTCGGTGGCAACGGAGCTCCGGGAAGCTCGCTGTTCGAAGTCATCGATCCGAAGACGTTTCAGACGCTGGATGAAGGCTTCACGACGGCGACCGTCACGGCCATCCCGGAGCCGAGCACGATCGCACTCATGACCTCCGGTCTGCTGTTCACGTTGTTACGTGGCCGGTCGCGAGCGGCGCGCAAACGCAAGTCGTCGGTCTGAGACCGGCGTCGGGCCGGATCCGGAATGCTTGAGTCGCGGCTCGCCGCGCTCCACCGTTTGTTCATCCATCGCCGCGCGGACATGCGACCGCGCGTTGGCGACTGACTGGAAGAGGGTCATCGAGATGTCGAAATTCCGCTGGTTTCAGGGCTTGGTCTTTGCCCTCGTCGGGTGGGTCGGGCTCTTCGTTCCGCACCTCGATGCCGTCGCCGCCGCCAGCGTGACCGGGACGCAGCTGGTCAGCTCGGTGCGCACGGGGCGGACCACGTTCGACTTTTCGTACCGCGTCGTGGTGCAGAACGGCACGCCCGCGCTGACCGCGGCCGCGGTCAGCGTGACCAGCAGCTCGCCCGCGACGGTCATCGTCAAGGGCTCCGTCGCCCTCGGCAACCTCGCGGCCAATTCCACGGTCACCAGCGCGGACGTCATCACCATCCGCCAGGATCGCACCGTCCCGTTCGACGCACCCGCGTTGACCTGGGTGGTGACCGGCACCCCGGTGATCTCCAACGTCACCGTGCCCAACGTCGTCAACCTGACGCAGGCCGCGGCGACGACCGCGATCAGCGCTGTCGGCCTCACCGTCGGCGCCGTCACTCAGGCCAGCAGTGCGACCGTGCCCGCGGGCAGCGTGATCAGCCAGAACCCGGCCGCAGGCGCGAGCGTCGCGCCCGGCTCGGCGGTGAACCTCGTCGTCTCGAGCGGACCGGCGCCAGTGTCCGTGCCCAACGTCGTCAACCTCACGCAAGCTTCTGCGACGACCGCAATCACCGGTGCCGGCCTCGCCGTCGGCACCGTCACGCAGGCCAGCAACGCGACCGTGCCAGCGGGCAGCGTGATCAGCCAGAACCCGGCCGCAGGCGCGAGCGTCGCATTCGGCTCGGCTGTGAATCTCGTCGTCTCGAGCGGACCGGCGCCGGTGTCCGTGCCCAATGTTGTCAACCTGACGCAGGCCGCGGCGACGACGTCGATCACCGGCGCCGGCCTTGTCGCCGGCACTGTCACACAGGCCAGCAGCGCCACCGTAGCCGCGGGCAGGGTGATCAGCCAGAACCCGGCCGCGGGCGCGAGCGTCGCGCTGGGGTCTTCGGTCAATCTCGTCATCTCGACCGGACCGGCGCCGGTCAACGTGCCCAACGTCGTCAACCTGACGCAAGCCGCGGCGACGACGGCGATCACGGGTGCCGGCCTCACTGTCGGCACGGTCACGCAGGCCAGCAGTGCCACGGTGCCTGCGGGCAGCGTCATCAGCCAGAACCCGGCGGCAGGTGCCAGCGTGGCCGTCGGCTCGGCCGTCAATCTCGTCGTCTCTTCGGGCGTCGCCCAGGTCGCGGTGCCTGGCCTCGGCGGCTTGACACAAGCCAACGCAGTCAGCGCGATCACGAATGCCGGCCTCACCGTCGGCACGATCACGACGCAGCTCAGCGCGTCGGTTCCGGCCGGCATCGTCATCAGCCAGAACCCGCTGCTCGGCACGCTCGTGGCGCCAGGCTCGGCGGTCAGCTTCGTCGTCTCGCTCGGGCAGTCGACCGTGCCCGGCCTCGGCGGTCTCACTCAAGCCAGCGCCACCAGCGCCATCACGGCCGCAGGACTCACCGTCGGGACGATCACGACGCAGCTGAGCGCC
>JAYTHL010000288.1:0-14027 GCA_043732605.1 Rhizobacter sp.
GTCGCGCGCGGCGCGACGCCGGTGTTCGCGGCGCCGACCGTCGCGGTCGTGACCGACCGCGCGATCGACGGCCAGCTGCTGCCGGCGGCGCGCGAGGCCGGCGCGAAGGCGATCATGGTCATGACCGTCGCGGTCGCGGTCAACGACGTCAGTCCGGGCTTCTCGATCGGCATCGGCGGCTTCGGCTTCGGCGGCCACACAGGCGGCGGCGTCGGCGTCTCGGCGCCGATCGGCGGCGGCAAGGTCACGTCGGGCTACTCCGCCAACAGCCGCGTCACCGACGTCGCGAGCGGTCGCCTGTTCTGGACCGCGAAGGCGACGTCCTCGCCGTCGAGCGACGTCAACGCGCAGATGGCCGATCTGTCGAAGGCGGTGCTCGGTGCTGCGGACAAGGCGGGACTGTTCTGACCGATCGAGACAAATGAGACCCGCCGGCGGGCTTCGCAGGTCGAGTCCCGGCGAGAAGCGGTCATTCAGGCGAGATCACTCGATCACGTTGTCCGCCTGCAAGAGCGACTGCCGCGGAATCGTCGGACCGATCGCCTTCGCGCGACCTCTAGCCCACGGTGATTGTTCATGTCCTGGCCTTGGTAGGCAGCCATTTCGCTTTGTCTACTTGCTCGCGATCGCCGAGATGCCGATGAGGGCGCCGCGCGGCAGCCCTGCCACCTGTTGCCGGCTCAGCCCGTGACCGGCCCCGGCCGACCAGCCTCGACCACGAAGCGCGCGACCGTCGTGACGCCGCTCGCGGGATCGGCGATCCGGTCGACGGCCATGAGCCGCGCCGAGAGCCGCTTCGCGTCGAGGTCGAAGCTCATGTAGCCGCGCTGGTCGCCGCGCGCGTAGCGGACGTGCGGATTGAACTCGCGCGCCGCGTCGATCTGCGATTGCGGCAGCGACAGGCTGGTGATCGACGTGCCGCAGAACTCGCTCGCGACGACGGGTGACTTCGGATCGTCGTAGTCGGGCTTGAGGTCGGCGACGTAGTGGCTGTGGACGTCGCCGCCGAGGACGACGACGCCGGGCACCTTCTTTGCCGCGACCGTCCCGAGCAGGCGGTTGCGCGATGCCGCGTAGCCGTCCCAGCCGTCGGTCCAGTACATGCCGCCGCCGATGGCCGGATCGGTCCAGGCGAAGCGCGCCATCAGCGTCTGCTGCGCGACCAGGTTCCAGGGCCGCGACAGGTCCCAGCCGTCGGCGAGCCAGCGCTCCTGCTCGCGGCCGAGGAGGCTGCGCGCCGGATCGACGAGCGCCGCGCACTGCGCCAGCGCCACCGTGTTCGAGCCGCCGCGGCCGGGCTTCGGACAGGCCTGCACGTCGCGGTACTGGCGATCGTCGAGCAGGTGGATGCGCGCCAGCGTGCCCCAGCCGAGCCGACCGGTGATGCGCATGTCGGCGTCGACCGGTCGCGCCGATTTCGCGAACGGCATGTGCTCCCAGTAAGCCCGATAGGCAGCGGCGCGCCGCGCACGGGTGTCGATCGAGAGGTTCTCGCCCTGCACGTTGGCGTAGTCGTTCGAGACCTCGTGGTCGTCCCAGACCAGGAGCCACGGGGCCGACGCGTGCGCGGCCTGCAAGTGCGGATCGCTCTTGTGCGTCGCGTAGCGCGCGCGGTACTGGTCGAGCGTCAGCACGACGCCGCCTTCGAGGCGGCGCACCGGGTCCTTTCGCGTCGCGTACTCGTAGACGTAGTCGCCGAGGAACATGACGACGTCGTGCTGCTCGTCGGCGACGTGGCGCCACGCCCCGTAGTGACCGACGTCGTAGCGCTGGCAGCTCGCGATCGCGAAGCGCAGCGACGCCGCGGCGTCGGGCGCCGGCGCCGTGCGCGTCCGGCCGACAGCGCTCTGCTGGCCGAGCGCCGTGAAGCGGTACCAGTACCAACGGCCCGGATCGAGCCCGGCCGGTTCGGCGTGGACGCTGTGCGCCCAGTCCTTCTCGGCGCGCTCCAGGCCCTTCGCGACGACGCGCTCGAAGCGCTCGTCGGCGGCGAGCTCCCAGCGCACGTCGACGGCATCGGGCAGGTCGCTGCCCATCAGCCGCGTCCAGAGGATCATGCCGTCGGCGCGCGGTTGACCCGAGGCGACGCCGAGGGTGAAGCGATCGGTGTCGCCGGCGCGTGGCCCGCTCGCGAGCCACGGCGACGCGACGAGCGCGGCGGCGCCGCGCAGAAGAAGTCGACGCGGCGCGCTGTGCACGACGCTCACGGCGTCACACGCCGACTTCGTCGATCTCGCGGTAGACGTCGCGCAGCCACATCTTGACGCGCTGGCGGTCCATCAGGCCGAGGCCGCTCGGGTCCTTGTCGGAGGCCTTGGCCTTCCAGAAGGTGCTGCTCGCGCTGTCGATCTTCTGGATCGCGTGCTCGTTGAGCTTCTTCACGGTGACGACGTGCGCGCCCATGCCGATCGCGCGCGCCTGCTCGCCCGATTGCTCGAGGCCACTGAAGTCGGAGCCGCGCACCTGGTTGCGCACGAGGACATAGTTCATGCCCGTGCCGAAGCGGTCGAGGACGCGCCGGAGCAGGTCGACCGAGTCCTTGCCGGTGTCCATCACGTGCCAGTAGAAAAGCTTCATGCCGAGCTCGTCGGCCAGGCCGATGACGCCGGCGTCTTCCATCCAGGTCGCGAGCGGGTCGTGCGTCTGCGCCGCGAGGTCGACGAGGATGCGACGCCCCGGCTGGTCGACGGCGGCTTCGACGATCGCGTCGAGCGACTCGATCCTGTCGATCGCCACCGGCGACGCGAAGGCCGAATAGAAGCGCATCAACGCTCCGTGCGAGCGGTCGGTGTCGAAGCCGAGGAAGGGCAGCTCCTTGTCGATCAGGTACTGGGCGAGGACGCGGGCCATCAGCGACTTGCCGACGCCGCCCTTCTCGCCGCCGATGAAGTGGATGTTGGTGGTCATCGATGCGAGTGTCAGAAGACCCTGGTTACTTGGCAGGCGCCGGCGGGCTGCCGGGCACTGCGAGGTCGATCGTCTTCTCGACGACCTTGCCGGCGACCTTTACGGTCGTGCCGACGACGGCGCCGCCGACCGAGATCGCCGCGCCTGCCGCCGCACCGGCGATGCTCACCACCGCGCAGCCGGGGCTGACGAGCATGCCGACGAGCAGCGTCGTGACGAGGAAGGCGCGCTCATACCGACGCGGACGAAGGGTCGAGGCCATCGCGAAGATTGTGGACCAAGCTCCGCGCCGCGACGCCGACTTTGCAAGCATCCGTCGCGCCCGAGCATCGGCAATCCGTCACGCCGCACGCGCTCAGCCGCGGCCGATGAAGGGCATGCGCGTCGCCATGATGGTCATGAACTGGACGTTGGCGTCGAGTGGCAGGTTGGCCATGTGGACGACCGCGTCGGCAACGTGCTTGACGTTCATCGTCGGCTCGACCGCCATCGTGCCGTCGGCTTGCGGCACGCCCTTCTTCATGCGCTCGGTCATCTCGGTCGCGGCGTTGCCGATGTCGATCTGGCTGCAGGCGATGTCCCAGGCGCGGCCGTCGAGCGAGGTCGCCTTGGTGAGGCCGGTGATGGCGTGCTTGGTCGCCGTGTAGGGCGAGCTGAACGGCCGCGGCGTGTGCGCCGAGATCGAGCCGTTGTTGATGATCCGGCCGCCGCGCGGCGACTGGCTCTTCATCATCACGAACGCCTGCTGCGTGCAGAGGAACGGCGCCGTGAGGTTGATCGCGACGACGTTGTTCCACTGCTCGACCGTGAGCTCCTCGAGCGGCACCGGCGGCGCGCCCGTGCCGGCGTTGTTGAAGAGGACGTCGAGCCGGCCGAAGGCGTCCTTGGTCTTCGCGAACAGTGCCTTCACCGCGGCCGGATTGGTGACATCGGTCGGCACGGCGAGCGCGCGGTCGACGCCGTCGCCGGTGGCGGCGGCGCGCGTGGCCTCGAGCGCGTCGGCGCGGCGGCCGGCGAGGACGACGTGGAAGCCCGCGGCGAGCAGGGCGAGGGCGGAGGCGCGGCCGATGCCGCTGCCGGCACCGGTGACGAGGGCGACTTTCTTCATGGCGATCCTTTCGTGAACGGGTCGGGGTCGGGGTCGCCGCTCGGCGCGACGTCGGTGGCATCGGGAGCGAAGCAGTCGGCGAAGGTGAACCAGAGGCTGGCGTAGAAGATGGTCGAGAACACCAGCGTCAGCGGCGTCGCGACGAGCGTGAAGCGCTGCGCGCCGAACAGGCCGACGCCCAAGCTCACGATCGCGAGCAGCAGCAGCCAGAGAGCCATCCATGCCAGGCCGTAGACAAAGAACGCGCCCTTGTTGCGCCAGAGCGCGACGGTGCTGAAGAAGAGCGACTTGGCCCAGCTCTGTCCGCCCCAGTAGATAAGCGCCGGCGCGTGCCAGAACGGCACGGAGAGCGCACCGGCAAAGACCAGGCGCAGCAGCAGGCCGAGCTGCAGGCGCGGATCTCCGACGCGCGCGGCCGCCGACTCCGGCGTCGTCTTCGCGTCGGGCAGGGTGTCGAAGAACGCGTCGAGCGCGCCGCCGTCGAAGACGCCGGCGAGCCAGAAGACGAAGAAGGTCGCCGCGGCGTAGACGATGCCGAGCTTGAGCAGCGCCACCAGGCGCGGGCGACCTGCGCGGGCGAGCTCGATCAGCGCCGCCGGCATCGGCCCGGTGCCGGTGGCGCAGAGGCGGCTCGCGATCATGAAAAGCAGCGACCCGGTCGGCGGCAGGACGAGCAGAGCGACCGTGCCGACGACGGGGATGAGGCCGAGCAGCAGGAAGACGAAGAGGCACGCGGCGAACAGCGACGCGAAGCCGAGCGGCTGGCGCACGAAGACCTGGAATGCGCGGCGCACCCAGTCGAGGCCGCGGCGCGGCGCGACGATCTGCAGCTTCATGCGCTGGCCGCCGCGGCCGGTCGGGCCGGATGCCACGGCGTTTCGCGCCGCTGCGCCAGGACGCGCTCGAAGTGCCCCGGGTCGTGCGCCTTCAGCATCACCGCGTCGCGCGGCAGGTGCGCGTCCCAGACGCGCGAGAGCCAGAAGCGGAACGCGGCGGCGCGCATCAGCGCCGGCATCAGCCGCACCTCGGCACTCTCGAGCGCGCGGACCGATTCGTAGGCGGCGACCAGCGCGGCGGCGCGCTCCTCGTCGAGCCGGCCGGTGTCGAGGTCGATGCACCAGTCGTTCAGCGCCACGGCGATGTCGTAGAGCAGCGTGTCGACGCCGGCGAAGTAGAAGTCGAAGACGCCGGCGAGGGTCGCGCCGTCGAACATCACGTTGTCGCGGAACAGGTCGCCGTGGATCGCGGCGCGCGGCAGCGTCTTGTAGGCCGAGGATGCGGCGAGGTGGCGCTGGTAGGCGAGCTCGTCCTCCATCATCTCGGCCTGCGCCGCATCGAGGTACGGGACGACGACCGGCACCGTCTCGTTCCACCAGTCGAGGCCGCGCAGGTTCGGCTGCGATGGTACGAAGTCGCGCGCTGCCAGGTGCATGCGCGCAAGAACGCGGCCGACGCTGGCGCAATCGGCGGCGTCGGGTGCGAGGTGATGCTCGCCGGGCAGCCGGTCGACGACGGCCGCGGGCTTGTCCCGAAGCTCATGGACGAGAGCTCCGCTCGCGTCGGCGTGCGGGCCGGGCACCGGCAGGCCGTGGTCGGCCAGGTGCTTCATCAACTGCAGGTAGAACGGCAGCTCGTCGGCTTCAAGGCGCTCGAACAGCGTCAGCACGTAGCGGCCGGTCGCGGTGTCGGCGAAGTAGTTGGTGTTCTCGATGCCGCCTGCGCACGGCCTGAAGCTCTGGAGCGGGCCGAGCGCCAGGCGATCGATCAATGTCGCCGCTTCGTCGAACGACACCTCGGTGTAGACCGCCATCGGTCCTAGAACCGAAGGACGTTCCAGACCCGCTTGCCGGCGGCGCCGCCCAGGCCGACGATGCCGCCGTCGGCGATGTCGCGCGCGCCGTCGTGGGTCAGCACCTCGTAGTTCGGTGCGCGGCCCTTGTTGTCGACGGTGACCTTCTGCAGTTGGCCGCGCACGCGCAGCTCCTCGACCTTGGAGAGCTTGTCTTCGATGACGGTGCGCTGGATGGCCGGCTCGCCGGCGCGCGGGCGGTTGACGTCCGCACTCTCGACCAGCGGCGTCGCCGGCGTCTGCGTCGTGATCGGAGGCTCCGGGGACGCGGCCGCGGCGGCTGCCAGGGCCGGATCGGCGGCGTGCGCCACGGCGCACGCGAGCAGCGCCGCGCAGGCGGCGAGGGCAGTGGCGGCGCGGGGCTTCATGGGCCCGATTCTAGGCCGCCCCTCGGGGCGCCAACGGTGGCCCTTCCATCACAATGGGCTGCATGGCGGACCGGACCCTGCTGCTCGTCGACGGCTCGAGCTACCTCTATCGCGCGTATCACGCGCTCCCCGACCTGCGCGGCCCCGGCGGCGTGCCGACCGGCGCGATCCGCGGCGTCGTCTCGATGATGAAGCTCCTGCGCGAGCAATATCCGGCCGCGCACGGCGCCTGCGTCTTCGACGACAAGGGCAGGACATTTCGCGACGACCTCTACCCCGAGTACAAGGCGACGCGCACGGCGATGCCCGACGACCTCGCGCTGCAGATCGAGCCGATCCACGAAGCCGTCAAGCTGCTTGGCTGGCCGGTGCTGACCGTTCCCGGCATCGAGGCCGACGATGCCATCGGCACGCTCTCGTGCATGGCCGCCAAGGGCGGCTTCCAGGTCGTGATCTCGACCGGCGACAAGGACCTGGCCCAGCTCGTCGGCCCGAACGTCACGCTCATCAACACGATGAGCCAGGAAAAGCTCGACATCGAGGGTGTCGCCGCCAAGTTCGGCGTGCCGCCGGAGCGCATCGTCGACTACCTCGCGCTGATCGGCGACTCGGTCGACAACATTCCGGGCGTCGAGAAGGTCGGACCGAAGACGGCCGCGAAGTGGCTGGCCGAACACGGCTCGCTCGAAGGCGTGATGGCCGCGGCGCCGACGATGAAAGGTGTCGTCGGCGAGAACCTGCGCAAGGCGCTCGACTGGCTGCCGCAGGGCCGAAAGCTCGTCACCGTCGTCACCGATTGCGACCTCTCCGGCCACGTCATGGGCTGGCCCGAGTTCGACGCGCTGACGCTGCGCGAAATCGAGGTCGAGCCGCTGCTCGCGCTCTACGACCGCTTCGGCTTCGCGTCGATGCGAAAGGAGCTCGAGGCGTCGCTCGGCCGCACGCCGACGGCAGCGGCTCCGACCGCGCGGGCAGCGTCGCCATCCTCGGCGCTGGTCGACGTGCCCGATGCCGTGCCGTCGGAAGACATCGTCAAGAACTACGAGACCGTGACGACGCTCGATGCGCTCGATGTCTGGGTCGCGCGCATCGAGGCGGCCGGGCTGACGGCGCTCGACCTCGAGACCGATTCGCTCGATCCGATCCGCGCGCGCCTGATCGGCCTGTCGCTCTCGGTCGCGGTCGGGGAAGCCTGCTACATCCCCATCGGGCACGACTACGCCGGCGCGCCCGACCAGCTGCCGCTCGAGACCGTGATCGCGCGCCTGCGGCCCTGGCTCGAGAACGCGGGCAAACCCAAGGTCGGACACAACACGAAGTACGACGCGCACGTTCTCGCCGGCGCGGGCGTCATCGTCGCCGGCTACGCGCACGACACGATGCTCGAGAGCTACGTG
Organism: Rhizobacter sp.; assembly: GCA_043732605.1. GTDB lineage: Bacteria > Pseudomonadota > Gammaproteobacteria > Burkholderiales > Burkholderiaceae_C > Schlegelella_A. Next base: position 7,630 of record JAYTHL010000288.1, read on the forward strand.
TACGAGGCGCACAAGGCGCACACGCTCGAGAGCCTCGCCTTCCGCCATCTCGGCCGCACCGCGCTCACCTACGAGGAGGTGTGCGGCAAGGGCGTCAACCAGATCCCGTTCGCGCAGGTCGAGATCACGCGCGCCGCGACTTACGCGTGCGAGGACGCCGACATGGCGCTGCACGTGCACCGGGCGCTCTGGCCGCGCATCGAGAGCGACGCCGGCCTGCTCGACGTCTACGGCCGGATCGAGATGCCGACCTCGGACGTGCTCGGCCGGATCGAGCGGGTCGGCGTGCTGATCGACTCGGTCCGGCTCGCGGCGCAGAGCCAGGAGCTCGCCGAGCGCATGGCGACGCTCGAGCAGGAAGCGTTCACGATCGCCGGCCAGCCGTTCAACCTCGGCAGCCCGAAGCAGATCGGCGAGATCTTGTTCGTCAAGCTCGGCCTGCCGGTGGGCAGGAAGACCGCGAGCGGCGCGCCGTCGACCGACGAGGACGTGCTGCAGGAGCTCGCCGCCGACTACCCGCTGCCCGGCAAGCTCCTCGAGCACCGCAGCCTCTCGAAGCTGAAGGGCACCTACACCGACAAGCTGCCGGCGATGGTCAACCCGAAGACCGGGCGCGTGCACACCAACTATGCGCAGGCCGTCGCGGTCACCGGCAGGCTCTCGAGCAACGATCCGAACCTGCAGAACATCCCGGTCCGCACGGCCGAAGGGCGGCGCATCCGCGAGGCCTTCGTCGCGCCCGAAGGCGCCCTCATCATGTCGGCCGACTACTCGCAGATCGAGCTTCGGATCATGGCCCACATCTCGGGCGACGCCGGCCTGCTGCACGCGTTCGGCAACGACATCGACATCCACCGCGCGACGGCCGCCGAGGTCTTCGCGACGCCGCTCGCCGAAGTCCTGCACGAGCAGCGCCGCTTCGCCAAGGTGATCAACTTCGGCCTCATCTACGGCATGAGCGCGTTCGGCCTGGCCGCCAACCTCGGCATCGAGCGCAGCGCCGCGACGGCCTACATCGAGCGCTACTTCGCGCGTTATCCGGCGGTCAAGCGCTACATGGACGAGACGCGCGCATCGGCGGCCGAGAAGGGCTACGTCGCGACGCTGTTCGGCCGGCGCGTCTACCTGCCCGAGATCAACAAGCCGGGCCCGCGCAAGGCCGCGGCGGAGCGGCAGGCGATCAACGCGCCGATGCAGGGCACGGCCGCCGATCTCATCAAGCTGGCGATGATCGCCGTGCAGGAGGCGCTCGACCGCGAAGGGCGCGCGACGCGGATGATCATGCAGGTGCACGACGAACTCGTCTTCGAGGTGCCCGAGGCCGAGCTCGCGTGGGCGAAGGAAGCGGTGCCGCGGATCATGGCCGGCGTCGCGACGCTCGCCGTGCCGCTGGTCGCCGATGTCGGCGTCGGTGCGAACTGGGACGAAGCGCACTAGCGACCAGCGGTCTCGCGACTCCCCCGGACCCGAGGGGTTCCCACTAGGGCAAAGCCCCGTTTCATTCTGCGGTGCGCGCCCTATCGTGCGCCCATTCGCAGCAGCCCCCGGGGGCACGCCATCGTCCAGCCCTTGCTCGAGGTCGAGAATGTGTCGGTCCGCTTCGGTGGGATCGTCGCGCTCGACCGGATCTCGTTCTCGGTGGCGCGCGGCCACATCGTCGGCTTCATCGGCCCGAACGGCGCTGGCAAGACGACGATGTTCAACTGCCTCTCGCGGCTCTATCCGTTCAGCGACGGGCGGATCGCGTTCGAAGGCCGATCGCTGCTCGAGACGCCGCCGCACGGCATCGCGGGCCTCGGCATCGGCCGCACGTTCCAGAACCTCGCGCTCTTCCGCACGATGAGCGTGCGCCAGAACGTGATGCTCGGCGGCCACGCGCGCACCTCGACCGGCTTCGTCGCCAACGCCCTGCGCCTGCCGAGCGTGCAGCGCGAGGAAGCGCGCCTCGGCGCGGCCGCCGATCGCCTGCTCGACCTGCTCGATCTGCGCACGCTCGCCGACGTCGCGGTCGCAGACCTTCCGTTCGGCACGCAGAAGCGCGTCGAGCTGGGCCGCGCGCTCGCGAGCGAGCCCAAGCTGCTGTTGCTCGACGAGCCCGCGGGCGGCCTCAACCACGAGGAGGTCGAGGCGCTGATGGAGCTGCTGCGCCGCGTGCGCGGCGAGCTCGGCCTGACGATGCTGCTGGTCGAGCACCACATGAACATGGTGATGCGGATCTCCGACCGCGTCGTCGCGCTCGACTTCGGCAAGAAGATCGCCGACGGCACGCCGGCGGAGGTGCAGGGCAACGACGATGTCGTGCGCGCCTACCTCGGAGTCGCGGCATGAGCAGCGCATCGGTGCCGCTTCTCGACGTGCGCAAGCTCGGCGCGCAGTACGGGCCGACGCCGGTCCTGCACGGCATCGACTTCGCTGTCGCCGAAGGCGGCATCACGGCGATCCTCGGTGCCAACGGCGCGGGCAAGACGACGTTGCTGCGCGCGGTGTGCAACATGATCCGCACGAGCGGCGAGGTCCGCCTCGCGGGCACGCGCATCGACGGGCAGGCGACCGAGACGATCGTGCGCCGCGGCATCGCCCACGTGCCCGACGGACGCGGCACCTTCATGAACCTGAGCGTCGAGGACAACCTGCGCCTGGGCGCCTACACGCGGCGCGACCGGGCGGAAGTCGCCGGCGACTGCGAGCGCATGTACGCGCATTTCCCGCGCCTGAAGGAGCGGCGCCGCCAGCAGGCCGGCACGCTCTCTGGCGGCGAGCAGCAGATGCTGGCGGTCTCGCGCGCGCTGATGCTGCGGCCGCGGCTGCTGCTGCTCGACGAGCCGTCGTTCGGCCTCGCGCCGCTGATCGTCCAGCAGCTGTTCGGCATCCTGCGCGCCATCAACCAGAGCGAGAAGATCGGCATGCTCTTGGTCGAGCAGAACGCATCGATGGCGCTCGCGCTCGCCGATCAGGCCTACCTGCTCGAGACCGGCCGGGTCGTGATGTCGGGGCCGGCCGAGACGATCAGGAACGACGAGCAGGTGCGCCGCTCGTACCTCGGTTATTGAAGAGCACGCCGCCGTGAATCTCTTCATTCACCAGATCCTCTCCGGCCTCGCCACCGGCGGCATCTACGCGAGCGTCGCTCTCGCGCTGGTGATGATCTACCAGGCGACCCATCTCGTGAATTTCGCGCAGGGCGAGATGGCGATGTTCTCGACCTACCTCGCCTGGGCGCTGATCCAGGCGGGCGTGCCGTACTGGGGCGCGTTCGCGCTCACCGTCGCCGGCGCCTTCGTGCTCGGCGTCGCGATCGAGCGCATCGTGATCCGGCCGGTGGAAAACTCGCCGATCCTCGCCGTCGTGATCGTGTTCATCGCCTTGCTCGTGATCTTCAACAGCCTCGCGGGCTGGATCTTCTCGTACACGATCAAGCCGTTCCCGAGCCCGTTCCCGGCCGAGCCGCTGTTCGGCAACTCGTATGTCTCCTCGCACGAGCTCGGCTCGGCCGCGATCACGCTCGTCGTCCTGCTCGCGCTCTTCGTGTTCTTTCGCTTCACTCCCCTCGGCCTGGCGATGCGGGCGGCGGCGCAGAACCCGGTGTCGAGCAGGCTCGTGGGCATCCGCGTCGGCTGGATGCTCGCGCTCGGCTGGGGCCTGGCGGCCGCGATCGGCGCGATCGCCGGGATGATGGTCGCGCCGACCGTCTTTCTCGAGCCGAACATGATGGGTGGCATCCTGCTCTATGCCTTCGCCGGCGCACTGCTCGGCGGCATCGACAGCCCCGGCGGCGCAGTGCTCGGCGGCTTCATCGTCGGCGTGCTCGAGAACGTCGTCGGCGTGTACATCGGCACCGAGCTGAAGCTCACCGTCGCGCTCGTCGTCATCATCGGCGTGCTGGTCGTGCGGCCGTCGGGGATGTTCGGCAAGGTCCACGTGGTGCGCGTCTAGCGATGGCTTCGCTCGATCGTCGCAAGCTCGTCGGCGTCGTGCTGCTCGTCGTGCTCGCGTGCGTGCTGCCGTTCGTCGTCGGCAACTACCGCGTCTTCCAGTTCACGCTCGTGCTCGCGTATTCGATCGCGCTGCTCGGCCTGAACATGCTGACCGGCTACAACGGCCAGATATCGCTCGGCCACGGCGCGTTCTACGCGATCGGAGCCTACGCCGCGGCGATCCTGATGGACAAGGCCGGCTTTCCGTACTGGGCGACGATCCCGATCGCGGGTGCGATCTGCTTCGTCGCCGGCTTCCTGTTCGGCCTGCCGGCGCTCCGCCTCGAGGGCCTCTATCTCGCGCTGGCGACGTTCGCGCTCGGCGTCGCGATGCCGCAGATCCTCAAGCACGAGGCGCTCGCCAAGTGGACCGGTGGCTCGCAGGGCATCGTCATCGTCAAGCCCGATCCGCCGGCCTGGAGCGGCCTGTCGCAGGACCAGTGGCTCTACTTCTTCACCCTCGCCTGGGTCGTCGTCCTCTTCGTCTGCGGCTGGAACCTGCTGCGCGGGCGCATCGGTCGGGCGATGGTCGCGATCCGGGATCAGCCCATTGCGGCGCAGGCCATGGGGGTCAACACTTCGCTCGTGAAGTCGCTCACCTTCGGCGTCTCGGCCCTCTACACCGGCATCGCCGGCGCGCTCGGCGCGATCGCCGTCCAGTTCGTGGCGCCCGATTCGTTCACGATCTTCCTGTCGATCACGCTGCTCGTGGGCGTGGTCATCGGCGGGCTGGCCTCGATCTCGGGTGCGTTCTTCGGCGCCGTCTTCATCCAGTTCATTCCCAACATCGCCGACGAGATCTCGAAGGCCGCGCCGTGGGCGATCTACGGCGTCGTCCTGATCGCCTTCATGTACGTGATGCCGACCGGCGTCGCGGGCTTTCTTCGCCTCGTGCGGTCGCGCATCGCGCACCGGCGCGGGGCGTGAGCGTTCCCCGATTCGCCCCACCAGAACCACGGAGACAGACATGCACAAGACCCTCGACCGCATCACCCGTCGCACGGCGCTGGCGCTCGCCTTCGGCGCCGCGTGCTTCGCCCAGAACGCCGCGGCGCAGGCCGCGAAGTACGGCCCCGGCGCATCCGCGACCGAGATCAAGCTCGGCCAGACGATGCCGTACAGCGGCCCGGCATCGGCCTACGGCACGATCGGCAAGGTCGAGCAAGCCTACTTCAAGATGATCAACGAGAACGGCGGCATCAACGGCCGCAAGGTCAACCTGATCAGCCTGGACGACGGCTACAGCCCGCCCAAGACCGTCGAGCAGGTGCGCAGACTGGTCGAGCAAGACGAGGTGCTGGCGCTGTTCCAGACCTTGGGCACCCCGAGCAATTCGGCCATTCACAAATACGTGAACGCGAAAAAGGTGCCGCACCTGCTGCTCGCAACGGGTGCCACCAAATGGGCCGACCCGAAGAACTTCCCGTGGACGCTCGGTTTCAACCTGAGCTACCAGGCCGAAGGTTCGATCTACGCCAAGTACCTGCTGAAGAACAAGCCGAATGCGAAGGTCGCCGTGCTGTACCAGAACGACGACTACGGCAAAGACGTGCTCAAGGGCGTGAAGGACGGGCTGGGTGCCGCGGGCGCGAAGATGATCGTCGCCGAGGCCACCTACGAGGTCAGCGACCCGACGGTCGATTCGCAAATCCTGAGCTTGCAAGGCTCGGGTGCCGACACCTTCATCAACATCGCGACGCCGAAGTTCGCGGCCCAGGCGATCCGCAAGGCCTTCGACTCGGGCTGGAAGCCGCTGCACATCGTCAACAACGTCGGCGCCTCGGTGGGCTCGGTGCTGACGCCGGCGGGCCTGGACAAATCGACCGGCCTGCTGACCTTGCAGTACTACAAAGACCCGAACGATCCGCAGTGGAAAGACGACCCGGCGATGCTCGAGTGGCGCGCCTTCATGGGCCGCTACTACCGCGACGGCGACCCGAAGGATGCGTCGAACCTGTACGCCTATCTGACGGCGCAGACGATGGTGCAGATCTTGAAGCAATGCGGCAACGACCTGACGCGAGAAAACGTGATGAAACAGGCCGCCAACATCAAGAACCTGAAGTTGCCGCTGCTGCTGACCGGCATGTCGCTCAACACGAGCCCGACCGATTTTTTCCTGGTCAAGCAGGGTCAGCTCGCGAAGTTCACCGGCACCCAGTGGCAAGGCTTTGGCGAGTTGTTCGGCACCAGCGAATAGAGCAGGCTGCCGCTTGCGGGTGGTGAAGGGACCCGCCGCGCGGTGAGGTGATGGCCGGACAATGTGCGGCTTGATCGAGCGGTGGGAAAATACAGGGCTCAGCCCGATCGGGCCCTCCATCTTCGCGCGCTGGCGTGGCTCTTGAACAGGCCGTGCAGCGCGCCGGATTTTTACGCCAACTCTCACAGGCCACGCGCCCCTTCTCATGCAAAAGCAAACCCGTT
>JAYTHL010000289.1:0-13961 GCA_043732605.1 Rhizobacter sp.
CCCCCGACGAGTGGCAGGCCACACGCGCCCAGAACGCCACGCAGGAAGAACTCGACGAGTGGCAGTCGACCCGAGTCCGGGCCCGCCAACCCTCGGGCCTCGACGAGTGGCGCGTGCCGCAAGGCCCCGCCGGCGGCACGCCGCTCGAAGGTAACCGGCAAGCGGGCCGCTCGCGCAACGGCCTCGAATCGCCCGACGCCTGGGCCTCGACCCGCGCTCAGACCGCTCTCGCGACCCAGCTGCTCGAAGACGAGAACGACTACCTCGCGACCGAAAAGGAAGAGGTCGGTCGGCAGATCGGCGGCAACGAGCGCGAGCTTTTCGTGTCGTGCGCCCCGGCAGAAGCATTGCAGCAGCAGTTCGAGCACCTGCAGCCCAACTTCATCGCCGTCCACGACATCGCGACGTCGTCGTCGCGCAAGCTTCTCACCGGCATCGCCGCGGCGAGCGGCCGCGCCGTACAGCGCCTCGTCATCCGTCGCCAGGGCTACGGCACGGCGCTGGCCACGCTCGAATTCGTCGAGTTGCCGACTGCCGACAACCAGCTGCTGCGCCTCTACACCACCGAAGCCGATGCCGACACCGCGTCGCGCCACGCGATCGCCCGCGTGCTGTTGGCCTACAGCCGGCTCGGCGTGCTCATGGTCGGCGAGCTGCCGAGCCACGCGATCGGCACGGCGCTGAAGCCGCTGCACGACGACATCGTCGCCGGCCCCTGGCCAAATCGCAACGTGCTCCTGCTGCCCCTGGCCTCGGCCAGCACCCTGGTCTCGCACGGACTCGACCTCGGGCGCGGCACTGGCGTCGCAGTCCGCACGACGCCGCAGGTGGCGCGCCCGGCCGATGCCTGGGGATTCATCACCGGCACCTGGAGCCGGCTGCGCGAGCAGCTTCCGGCCGACGGTCGCGCCGTCCCCGAGCTCGGAGCCTTCAAAGCCGCGGCCTATCAGCCCAAACGCCCGCCACTCGCCACCGGCCTGCCCTCAGGCGATACCTTGCCGATGGAGGATCCGCGTCCGCCGGTCCTGTCGATGCGTCCGATGCCCGCGATCGCGACGCCGGCGACCTTCTCCGCGACCATGCCGTCGACGCTGATCGAGCGCTACGTCAAGCAGCTGAGCGAGCTCAACGGCGTGATCAGCTGCTGCGTGTTCGAAGTGCAGAGCGGCCGGCCGGTCGCCCACGCCGGCGCAAATCCCGGCTCGGCCGAGCTGTCCTCGCACGGCAGTGCGCTGATCGCCGCGATGATTGCAGCGAGCCGCGGCCTCGGCTTCGGCCACGCGTTGCCCGAAGCCGCGATCTCGCTCACCTCGCACCACCTGCTGCTGCGTGGCGTGCCGAAGAACCCGGGCCTGGCGATGCACGCCGTGCTCGACAAGACCAGCGCCAACCTGACGCTGGCGCGGCTCCAGGTGCTGCGCATGGACGCCCTCTTCGAGGACGCCCAGACCGCATGACCCGCCCCCGCTGGCGGGGGTCCTCCCCTCGTCAGTGCACGACGCGCTCGAAGACGAACCGTCCGGCTTCGTAGTCGACTGGGATCACGTCCTTCGGCCCGAAGCGGCCCTCCAGGATCAGCTTGGCGACCGGGTTCTCGATGTCGCGCTGGATCGCCCGCTTGAGCGGCCGCGCGCCGAACACCGGATCGAAGCCGGCCTTGGCCAGTTGCGTCAGCGCGCCTGGCGAGACCTCGAGCTTCATGTCCATCTTCTCGAGCCGCGACTCGAGGATCTTCAGCTGGATTCGCGCGATCGCCTGGATGTTCTTCTGGTCGAGCGCATGGAAGACGACGGTCTCGTCGATCCGGTTCAGGAACTCCGGGCGGAAATGCTTCTTGACCTCGATCCAGACCGCGTCGTTGATCGCCTTCGAGGGCTGGCCGGCCATCTGCATGATCTGCTGCGAGCCGAGGTTCGACGTCATCACGATCACGGCGTTCTTGAAGTCGACGGTGCGGCCCTGGCCGTCCGTCAGGCGCCCGTCGTCGAGCACCTGCAGCAGCACGTTGAAGACGTCCGGATGCGCTTTCTCGACCTCGTCGAGCAGCAGCACGCAGTACGGCTTCCTGCGCACCGCCTCGGTCAGGTAGCCGCCCTCGTCGTAGCCGACGTAGCCCGGCGGCGCGCCGATCATCCGCGCGACCGAGTGCTTCTCCATGAACTCGCTCATGTCGAGGCGGATGAGATGGTCTTCGCTGTCGAACATGAAACCGGCGAGCGCCTTGCAAAGCTCGGTCTTGCCGACGCCCGTCGGCCCGAGGAAGAGGAAGGATCCCGTCGGCCGGTTCGGGTCCGACAGGCCCGAGCGTGAACGACGGATCGCATCGGCGACCGCGGTGATCGCCTCGTCCTGGCCGACGACGCGCTCGTGCAGCTTCGCCTCCATCTGCAGCAGCTTGTCGCGCTCGCCCTGCATCAGCTTGGAAACGGGGATGCCGGTGGCGCGCGCGACGACCTCGGCGATCTCCTCGGCGCCGACCAGCGTGCGCAGCAGCTGCGGGTGGCCGCCCTCGACGCTTTTCTTCTGCTCCTTGGCCTGCGCTTCCTTCAGCTTTCGTTCGAGCTCCGGCAGCGACTCGTAGCGCAGCTTGGCGACCTTGTCGTAGTCGCCCTTCCTGGTCAGCTCCTCGATCTGGAAGCGCATGCGGTCGATCTCCTCGAGCATCAGGCCCGAGCCTTGAGCGGCTGCCTTCTCTGCTTTCCAGACCTCGTCCATGTCCGCGATCTCGCGCTGGACGCGGCCGATGTCTTCCTCGATCAGATCGCGGCGGCGCCTGGACGCCTCGTCCTTCTCCTTGGTCACTGCCGCGCGCTCGATCTGCAGCTGGATCAGCCGGCGGTCGAGCTTGTCGAGCACTTCGGGCTTGGAGTCGATCTCGATCTTCACTTTCGCCGCGGCCTCGTCGATCAGGTCGATCGCCTTGTCGGGCAGGAAGCGGTCGGTGATGTAGCGATGCGAGAGCTCGGCCGCCGCGACGATCGCCGGGTCGGTGATCTCGACGCCGTGGTGCGCCTCGTACTTTTCCTTGAGGCCGCGCAGGATCGCGATCGTCGCCTCGACGCTCGGCTCGCCGACGAGGATCTTCTGGAAGCGCCGCTCGAGCGCGGCGTCCTTCTCGATGTACTTGCGGTATTCGTTCAGCGTCGTCGCGCCGATGCAATGCAACTCGCCGCGCGCCAGTGCGGGCTTGAGCATGTTGCCCGCGTCGATCGCGCCTTCGGCCTTGCCGGCGCCGACCATGGTATGGATCTCGTCGATGAAGACGATGGTCTTGCCTTCGTCCTGCGCGACTTCCTTGAGCACGCCCTTCAGCCGCTCCTCGAACTCGCCGCGGAACTTCGCACCCGCGAGCAGCAATGCCATGTCGAGCACGAGGACGCGCTTGTCCTTGAGCGAATCCGGCACTTCGCCGGCGACGATCCGCTGCGCGAGTCCCTCGACGATCGCGGTCTTGCCGACGCCCGGCTCGCCGATCAGCACGGGGTTGTTCTTCGTGCGCCGTTGCAGCACCTGGATCGCGCGGCGGATCTCGTCGTCGCGGCCGATCACCGGATCGAGCTTGCCGGCGCGGGCGCGCTCGGTGAGGTCGAGGGTGTACTTCTTCAGCGCCTCGCGCTGGCCCTCTGCCTCGGCGCTGTCGACCTTCTGGCCGCCGCGCACGGCGTCGATCGCGGCTTCGATCGCCTTGCGGGTCGCACCGAACTCCTTCAGCAACGCGCCGATGGAACTCTTGGACTCGGCCGCCGCGAGCAACAGCATCTCGCTCGAGATGAACTGATCGCCGCGCTTGTGCGCTTCCTTTTCGGCCGCCTGCAGCAGCGCGCCGAGCTCGCGCCCGGCCTGGACCTGCTCGCCGCCCTGCACTTGCGGCAGGCGCGACATGGCGTCCTCGAGGGCGCCCTGCAGCTTGGCGACGTTGACGTTGGCGCGCGACAGCAAGGCCTTCGGGCCATCGGCCTGCGCCAGCATCGCGGACAGCAGGTGCACCGGCTCGAGATAGGGGTTGTCGCGCGTCACGGCCAAGCTCTGGGCATCGCCCAGCGCTTCCTGGAACGTGGTCGTGAATTTGTCCTGTCGCATGTCGAGAGTCCTCCGATCGTGGGGAGGTGGGGCAGGAACGTATCGTTTCAAGGCGGCCCGTGGCCGCCCTTGACCTAGCGCAAGAGAAGCGCCTGGGCGATGCGGAAACCCAGCGCCGCGCAGACCAGCGCGCCGATCACGTGGGTCATCGTGTGCGCCAGCGCCATGAGCAACTCGCCACGTTGCAGCAGGATCAGCGATTCGGCGGAGAACGCCGAGAACGTCGTGAAGCCGCCGAGCAGGCCGGTGACGAGCAGCAGCCGCATCAGCTCGTTCGGCGAGCGCTCGAGCCAGAAGAGCACGGCTCCGATCGCCAGTCCGCCGACGCAGTTGACGAACAGCGTGCCGAGCGGGAAGCCGGCCCAGCGCGCGTTGAGCCAGATGCCGGCGCACCAGCGCAGGAGCGAGCCGACGACGGCGCCGAACGAGACCGCCGCGATCTCGAGCCAGGGCACGGTCATCGGATCGGTGCGTCCGTGGCGTTCGTCGCCACGATGCCCCAGCGCGCCAGGGCGGCGTCGTCGGTGACGCGGGCGTCGACCCAGCGCGATCCCGCCGCGCCGGTCTCCTTCTTCCAGAACGGCGCCTGGGTCTTCATGTAGTCCATCAGGAACTCGCAGGCCTGAAACGCCTCGCCGCGATGCGCCGATGCGACCGCCACGAGAACGATCTGGTTCATCGGCTCGAGCCGGCCGATGCGGTGGACGACGCGCGCGCCGCGCAGGTCGAAGCGCCCCACGGCCTCGTCGATCATGGCCTCGATCGAAGCCTCGGTCATGCCGGGATAGTGCTCCAGCTCCAGCGCTTCGAGCGCGGCGCCGTCGTGGCGATCGCGCACGATGCCGACGAAGGTCGCGATCGCGCCGATGCCGCCGTCGCCGTCGCGCAGCGCCGCGACCTCGGTCGCGAGGTCGAAGTCTTCATGCCGGATGACCACGCGCGGCGAAGCGGGCACCTCAACCTCCCGTGAGCGGCGGGAAGAAGCCGATCTCGTCGCCCTCGACGAGCACCGTCTCTTCGCTGCAGAGGGCGAGATTGCGGGCGCTGCGCAGCATGCGCTGGCGGCCGAGAGCTTCTGCATGACGACCGCCGCGCGCGATCAGCGCATCGCGAAGCGCCGCCACGTCGGTGCCCGGCTCGACCTGCGCGCTCTCGCCTGCGCCGAGGACCTCGCGCACCGACGCGAAGTAGCGGACCGCGACTTTCATCCGAACAGCTCGCGGTAAGAGAGAAAACTCACCGTGTCGCCGGGCGCGATCGTTCGTCCGCCCGGGTTGTCGACCAGGCCATCGCCCCAGATCGTCGAGGTCAGCACGTTGGAGCCCTGGTGCGGGAAGAGATCGAGGCCGCCGGCATCGTTGCGGCGCACCCGCAGGAACTCGCGCCGCTTGTCGGCGCGCGGCCAAGCGAAATCGGCCCGCAGCGGCATCGAGCGCGGCAGCGCCGTGGACGCGCCCTGGAGGCGGAGCAGCACCGGCCGCACGACCATGAGGAAGGTGACGAACGCCGACACCGGATTGCCTGGAAGGCCGATGAACCAGGCCGACGTGCCGTCGCCGCGGAAGACCTCGCCGAAAGCGAGCGGCTTGCCGGGCTTGATCGCGATCTGCCACAGGTCGAGCCGTCCTTCGGCCTCGACGGCAGGCTTGAGGTGGTCTTCCTCGCCGACCGAGACGCCGCCGCAGGTGACGATGAGGTCGGCCGATCTCGCCGCGCGCTTCAAGGCCTCACGGGTCGCGTCGAGCCGGTCGACGACGATGCCGAGGTCTTCATGGACGCCGCCCAGCGACGCGATCAACGCGCGCAGCGTGAATCGGTTCGAGTTGTAGATCGAGCCTGGCTTGAGCGTCTCGCCGGGCATCGCCAGCTCGTCGCCGGTGGAAAAGAGCGCGACGCGCGGCCGGCGCGCGACGCGCAGCGTCGATGCACCGACCGACGCCGCCATGCCGACGGACTGCGGATCGAGACGGCGGCCGGCGACGAGGACGACGGCGTCGCGGGCGACGTCCTCGCCACGGCGACGGACCGATTGCCCAAGCGCCGGGACGACGTCGATCCGCACTCCCGACTCGACGACGGTGCAGTTCTCCTGCATCGCGATCGCGTCGGTGCCGGCCGGCACTTCGGCGCCCGTGAAGATGCGCGCAGCGGTGCCGGCCCGGAGCGGACCGCCGACCACGCCCGCGGGAATGCGCTGGCTGATGGGCAGGACGGTGCCCGCGGCGGGCAGATCGGCGACGCGCACGGCATAGCCGTCCATGGCGCTGTTGTCGGCCGGCGGGACGTCGATCAGCGAGCGGACGTCGGCGGCGAGGACGCGGCCGAGCGCATCGAAAGTCGAGACCGTCTCGGCCGCCGCTGGCGACGGCGGCTGCACCCGGCCGAGGATGCGCGCGACCGCGTCGTCGAGCGCGATCAATGACGGGCGGGCTGTCGCATCGGTGCTCATCGCTCAGTCATTTTGGGCGATGAACGCCTTCAGCCGCTCGACGTCGACCGGCATCGTCGTGAACCGTCGCGGCAGTGCCTCGAGACCGTCGAGTCGCGCGGGCCGCGGCGCGTCGCGGCCGAGCGCTTCCTGCACGGTGACGTTGAATTTCGCCGCGAGTGCGGTCTCGAGCACGACCATCGACGTGCCGGCTCGGGAGTGGTCTCGACCGACCTTGAGCGCATCGGCGGTATGCGGATCGACGACCTCGCGGAAGCGCTGGTATGCGTCGCGCATCGTCGCCAGGCGGTCGGCGGCGACGCTGCGGCCGCTGGTGAAGCCGAAGCTCGCGACGCGCGCGCGCTCGCCGGCATCGAGCACGAAGACGCGTTGCGATTCCACCTCGGTGAAGAGCGCCCGCGTGCGCGCCGCGTCGCGGCCCAGCGCGTCGAAAACGAAGCGCTCGAAGTTCGACGCCTTCGAGATGTCCATCGACGGGCTCGAGGTCTCGTGCGTCTCGGCGGCGCTGCGGACGCGGTACGTGCCGGTGCGGAAGAACTCGTCGAGGACATCGTTCTCGTTGGTCGCGAGCACCAGCCGGCCGATCGGCAACCCCATCGAGCGGGCGACGTGGCCGGCGCAGATGTTGCCGAAGTTGCCGGTGGGCACCGCGAAGTCGACGATCTCGTCGCTGTGCGCGGTGGCCTGGAAATAGCCGGCGAAGTAGTAGACGACCTGCGCCAGCAGCCGCGCCCAGTTGATCGAGTTCACCGTGCCGATCGCATGGCGGCGCTTGAACGCGAGATCGCCGGAGACGGCCTTGACGAGATCCTGGCAGTCGTCGAAGACGCCGGCGACGGCGACGTTGTGGATGTTCGCTTCCTGCAGGCTGAACATCTGCGCCTGCTGGAACGGGCTCATGCGCCCGAGCGGCGAGAGCATGAAGACCTGGACGCCGCGCTTGCCCTTCAGCGCGTGCTCTGCAGCGCTGCCGGTGTCGCCCGAGGTCGCGCCGAGCACGTTGAGCCGGCCGCCGCGCCGCGCGAGCTCGTACTCGAAGGCGTGGCCGACGAACTGCATCGCGATGTCCTTGAACGCCAGCGTCGGGCCGTTCGAGAGGCCGAGGACGAAGACGCCCGGCTCGAGCGGGCGCAGCGGCACGATGCGCGGATCGCCGAAGACCTCGGCGCGGTAGGTGCGGGCCAGCATCGCGCGCAGGTCGACCGGCGGGATGTCGTCGATGAAGAGCGACATGACGCCGAACGCGAGCTCCGGATACGAGAGCTGGCGCCACGCTGCCAGCGTCGCCGCGTCGACCGTCGGATAGCGCTCGGGCACGTACAGGCCGCCGTCGGGCGCGAGGCCTTCGAGAAGGATCTCGGCAAAGCCGCGGCCGCTCGCCTCGCCGCGCGTGCTGACGTACTTCATCGCCCCCGCGCTCGCGTCCTTCGCGACGTCACGCCAGGTCTTCCTTGCGGATGCGGACGATCTCGGCCAGCACGGTCGGCAGCGCCTGCATCTGCGCGATCGCGCTCGACATCTGGCCTTCGACGGTGTCGTGCGTCAGGATGATGACGTCGGTGCGCGCCTCGTTCGCGCCGGCCGCGTTCGGGCGCTGCAGCAGCGCGTCGATCGAGATGCCGTGGCCGGCGAGGATGCCGGTGATGCGCGCGAGCACGCCGGTCTCGTCGGCGACCTGCAGGCGCAGGTAGAACGCGGTGACGACCTCGTCGATCGGCAGCACGACGAGGTTCTGCATCGCCGCCGGCTGGAAGGCGAGGTGCGGGACGCGGTGGTCGGGATCGGCCGTCGCGAGGCGCGCGATGTCGACGAGGTCGGCGATCACCGCCGAGGCCGTCGGCTCGGCGCCCGCGCCCTTGCCGTAGAAGAGCGTCGTGCCGACCGCGTCGCCCTGGACCATGACGGCGTTCATCGCGCCCTCGACGTTGGCGATCAGGCGCCGCGACGGCACCAGCGTGGGGTGCACGCGCAACTCGATGCCGTCGGCCGCGCCGGCGACGCCATGGCGCCGCTTCGTGATCGCGAGCAGCTTGATCCGGTAGCCGAGCTGCTCGGCGTAGGCGATGTCGGCGCCTTGCAGCTCGCCGATGCCCTCGATGTAGGCCTTGTCGAACTGCACCGGCACGCCGAAGGCGATGGCGCTGACGATGGTCGCCTTGTGAGCGGCGTCGATGCCGGCGATGTCGAAGGTCGGATCGGCCTCGGCGTAGCCGAGACGCTTGGCGTCGGTGAGCGCTGCGGCGAAGTCGATCTTCTTCTCGCGCATCTCCGAGAGGATGAAGTTCGTGGTGCCGTTGATGATCCCGGCGATCCACTCGATGCGGTTGGCGGTGAGGCCTTCGCGCAGCGCCTTGATGATCGGAATGCCGCCCGCCACCGCCGCCTCGAAGGCGACGACGACGCCGTGCTTCCTCGCCGCCGCGAAAATCTCGGTGCCGTGGACGGCGAGCAGCGCCTTGTTGGCGGTGACGACGTGCTTGCCGGCCGCGATCGCCTCGAGCACGAGCTCCTTCGCGATGCCGGTGCCGCCGACGAGCTCGATCACGGCGTCGAGGTCGGGCCGCGCGATCAGCGCGCGCGCGTCGTTGCCGACGTCTGCGTCGCCGCCGGCGACGAGGGCCGCGCGCTCGAGGTCGAGGTCGGCGACGTGCGTGATCCGGATCTCGCGCCCGGCCCTGCGCTTGATCTCTTCCTGGTTGCGCCGCAGGACGGCGAAGGTGCCGCCGCCGACGACGCCGGCGCCGAGCAGGCCGACCTGGAACGGCTTCATCTCAGTCGACCATCAACGGCGCGGGGCGCGTCGTCGCGTGGCGCGAGCGGTAGTGCGCGAGGAAGGTCGCGATCCGCCCCATCGCCTCGACGAGATCGTCGGAGTTGGGCAGAAACACGACCCGGAAGTGATCGGGCTGCGGCCAGTTGAAGCCCGTGCCCTGGACGATCAGCACCTTCTGCTCGGCGAGCAGCTCGTAGGCGAACTGCTGGTCGTCGACGATCGGGTAGAGCTCGGGATCGAGCTTCGGGAACATGTAGAGCGCGGCCTTCGGCTTGATGCAGGTGACGCCGGGGATCGCCGTGAGCAGCTGATGCGCGAGGTCGCGCTGGCGTGCCAGGCGACCGCCAGGCGCGACCAGGTCGTCGATGCTCTGGTAGCCCCCGAGGGCGGTCTGGATCGCGAGCTGGCCGGGCGTGTTCGAGCACAGGCGCATGGACGCCAGCATGCCCAAACCCTCGATGTAGTCGGCCGCGTGCCGCTTCTCGCCGGAGACGACCATCCAGCCGGCGCGGTAGCCGCACGAGCGGTAGTTCTTCGACAGGCCGTTGAAGGTGAGGAAGAGCACGTCGTCGGCGAGCGAGGCGATCGAGGTGTGGGTGCAGCCGTCGTAGAGCGTCTTGTCGTAGATCTCGTCGGCGAACACGATCAGGCCGTGGCGGCGCGCGATCTCGACGATGCCTGCGAGCAGCGCGTCGGGGTAAAGCGCGCCGGTCGGGTTGTTCGGATTGATGACGACGATCGCGCGCGTCCGCGGCGTGATCTTCGCGACGATGTCGTCGAGGTCCGGCATCCAGTCGGCGTCCTCGTCGCAGAGGTAGTGCACGGGCGTGCCGCCTGAGAGCGCCACCGATGCGGTCCACAGCGGATAGTCGGGCGCCGGGATGAGCACCTCGTCGCCGTCGTTGAGCAGCGCGTTCATGCTCATCGTGATCAGCTCGGAGGCGCCGTTTCCGAGGAACACGTCGTCGACCGTAACGCCCTTGATATGCTTTTGCTGCGTGTAGTGGACGATCGCCTTGCGCGGTGCGAACAGGCCCTTGGAGTCGGTGTAGCCGGCCGCGTTCGGCAGGTTCCTGATCATGTCCTGGACGATCTCGTCCGGCGGCTCGAGCCCGAACGCGGCGATGTTGCCGATGTTGAGCTTGATGATGTGCTGGCCCTCTTCCTCCATCTGCCGGGCCTTCTCCAGGACCGGCCCGCGGATGTCGTAGCAGACGTTGGCGAGCTTGGCGGACTTGTAGAGGGGCTTCACGGGAAGAACTCCTGCGGGACGACGCGAGGGCAACCAGATATTTGACCACAGGGGTCCGCGTCGCCCGGGCCGCGCCACGGGCCACGACGCGGCGATCCGGTACCTCCGATAATCACACCATGAAAATGCGCGCCGACCGGATGGAGGGGCAGAACGCCATCGCGCGCCACGGCCCCGAAGGCGTGCTGGTCAACGGCGTGGAATACACCGAGAGCGTCGTCGTGCCGTGGAGCGGGACGGTCGCGCCGTGGCACGCGAACGGCTTCGACGCGCTCACCCCGGAGCACTTCGCCCGGCTCGCGGCGCTCAAGCCCGAGCTCGTCATCTTCGGCAGCGGCCAGCGCATCCGTTTTCCGCCTCCCGCGCTCCTCAGGCCGCTCATCGATGCGCGCATCGGCTTCGAGACGATGGACACGGCGGCGGCATGCCGGACCTACAACGTCCTGCTCGCCGAAAGTCGCTCGGTTGTCGCCGCCCTCGTCTTCGCATCTACCGACCGGGTGGGTGGATGACAAACGGGGGCCGGACGAGCTCGGGCGAGCCCCTATAATTGCGAGTTGCCAATTCGGTGACGCCCGTCCCGGGCGGACCTGTGACGCCCTCCGGGCGGATCTGTGACGCCCTCCGGGCTTAGCAAACAAGAGCTTCATGACGCCTGCACTCAATAAACCCGTTCCGGAATTCGAGGCGCTTGCAACAGGAGGAGTGAAGTTCACGCCGCAGGCCTACAGCGGCAAGATCGTCGTGTTGTACTTCTATCCGAAGGACAACACCCCCGGTTGCACGACCGAGGCGATGCAGTTCCGCGATCACTTCAAGGAATTCGTCAAGGCCGGCGCCGTTCTCTTCGGCGTCTCGCGCGACAACATGGCTTCGCACGACCGGTTCAAGGCCAACCTCGAGCTCCCGTTCGAGCTGATCGCCGACACCGAGGAAAAGCTCTGCCACATGTTCGGCGTGGTCAAGAACAAGATCATGTACGGCAAGAAGGTCAAGGGCATCGAGCGCAGCACCTTCCTGATCGATGGCGCCGGCGTCCTGCGCGGCGAGTGGCGCGGCCTCACGGTCGCGGGGCACGTCGAGGAAGTGCTGAAGGCCGTCAAGGCTCTCAAGAAGGCCGGCTGAGCGTCAAGCCGCCTCGCTGTCGCGCGCCTTCGGCGCGCTTCCCTCTTCCGAGACTTCCATGCCATTGCCCAAGCCCCCGGCCAAGCGCGCCGATTTCCTGAGCCGCGCCGATTTCGATTCGCAGGCCGCATCGCGATCGGCCAAGCGCACCGGCCGGCCGCAGCCCGGCGCCGAGACCGTCGCTCCCGCGGTCCTCGAGCTGACCAACGAGAACGCATTGCCGGCCGCCGCGCCTGTCGCAGCCAAGGCGATCGCGACGGCGCCCACGGCTCCGGCCGTGACCGTGGCGCGTCCCGAGCGGGCACGCCGGCCGCGCGGCACCGGTCCGGCGACACTCTTCGTGCTCGACACCAACGTGCTGATGCACGACCCGACGTCGCTGTTCCGCTTCGACGAGCACGACATCTATCTGCCGATGATCACGCTCGAGGAACTCGACGGGCACAAGCGCGGCATGACCGAGGTCGCGCGCAACGCGCGCCAGGTGAGCCGCGATCTCGACGCGCTCGCCGTCAACATGCCGACGCGCGACGCCGCCGGCCGCTCCGAGGGCATCCCCCTGGCCCGCACCGGCCACCGCGAAGCGGGCGGCAAGCTCTTCTTCCAGACCGACCTGATCCACGTCGAGCTGCCCCAGGGGCTGCCGCAGGGCAAGGCCGACAACCAGATCCTGGGCGTCGTCAAGGCGCTGCGCGAGCAGAACCCGAAGCGCGACGTGGTGCTGGTGTCCAAAGACATCAACATGCGCATCAAGGCGCGTGCGCTCGGCCTGCCGGCCGAGGACTACTTCAACGACAAGACGCTCGACGACGGCGATCTGCTCTACACCGGCACGCTGCAGCTCCCCGCCGACTTCTGGGACAAGCACGCCAAGACGGTCGAGAGCTGGCAGCAGGGCGGCCTCACGTACTACCGGATCAGCGGCGCGATCGTCGGCTCGCTGCTCATCAACCAGTTCGTCTACCTCGAAACGCCGGGCTCGCCCTCGCTCTATGCCAAGGTCATCGAGATCACGGGCAAGGCGGCGGTGTTGCGCACGCTCAAGGACTACACCCACCAGAAGAACTCGGTGTGGGGCGTGACGGCCAGGAACCGCGACCAGAACTTCGCCTTCAACCTGCTGATGGATCCGGAGTGCGACTTCATCACGCTGACCGGCACTGCCGGATCGGGCAAGACGCTGATGTCGCTCGCGTCGGGTCTCGCTCAGGTGATGGACGACCGGCGCTACACCGAGATCATCGTCACGCGCGTGACGGTGCCGGTCGGCGAAGACATCGGTTTCCTGCCCGGCACCGAGGAAGAGAAGATGGGCCCGTGGATGGGCGCGCTCGACGACAACCTCGAGGTGCTCTCGAAAACCGACAGCGGCGCCGGCGAATGGGGCCGCGCCGCGACCAACGACCTCGTGCGCTCGAAGATCAAGATCAAGAGCCTGAACTTCATGCGCGGCCGCACCTTCCTCAACAAGTTCGTCATCATCGACGAGGCGCAGAACCTCACGCCCAAGCAGATGAAGACGCTGATCACGCGCGCCGGTCCGGGCACGAAGATCGTCTGCCTCGGCAACCTGGCGCAGATCGACACGCCCTACCTCACTGAAGGCTCGTCGGGTCTGACCTACGCGGTCGACCGGTTCAAGGGCTGGGCCCATTCGGGCCACGTCACGCTGGCGCGCGGCGAGCGCTCGCGCCTGGCCGACTTCGCGAGCGAAGTGCTCTAGCCGATCAGGTCGCGGATCTGCTGCAAGGCAGTCGGATCCTCGATCGTCGTCAGGTCGCCGGCATCGCGGCGCTCGCACACCGCCTGGATCGCGCGCCGCAGCAGCTTGCCAGAGCGCGTCTTCGGCAGTGCGCTGACGAAGAGCACGCGCGACGGCCGCGCCAGGGCGCCGAGCTGCTTGTCGACCGTCTTCATGATGTCGCCTTCGAGCTTCAAACACGCCGCCGCGTCGCCGAGCGCCGACGTGTCCTTGGCGATCACGAACGCCATCGCGACCTGGCCCTTCAGCGCGTCGGCGACGCCGACGACCGCGACCTCGGCGACATTCGGATGGCTCGAGATGCTCTCCTCGATCTCGCGGGTGCCCAGGCGGTGGCCGGCGACGTTGATGACGTCGTCGGTGCGGCCGAGGATGAAGTAGTAACCGTCCGCATCGCGAATGCCCCAGTCGAAGGTCGAGTACACCTGTTCGGTCTCGAAATTGGACCAGTAGGTCTGCACGAAGCGCGCATCGTCGCGATACACGGTCTGCATGCAGCCGGGCGGCAGCGGCCCTTCGA
>JAYTHL010000290.1:0-13956 GCA_043732605.1 Rhizobacter sp.
AAGGCCTGGGGCAAACGCGTCGCCGCCCACGCGCGCTCGACCTGGGCCATCAAACAGTGCGTGAAGCAGGGCATCGAGGTGATCTACCACGCGAGCTTCAGCGACACCGAGGCGCTCGACATGCTCGAGGCGAAGAAGAAGGAGCACTTCGTCGCCCCCGGCCTGGCCTGGCTCATCAACACGTCCCACCACGCGAGCGAATGGGGCCTCACGCCCGAGGTAACGAAGAAGATGGGCTACCACCGCGAGCTCGAGGCGGCGATCGAGAGCATGCGGGCGATGAGAAAGCGCGGCATCCGCATCCTGCCCGGCGGCGACTACGGCTTCGCTTGGACGCCGCACGGCACCAACGCCAAGGACCTCGAATACTTCGTCAAGTACGTTGGCATGAGCACGATGGAAGCGCTCCTGTCGGCGACTGCCTGGGGCGGGCCGATGATGCGCATGGGCAAGGTGCTCGGCTACATCCGCGAGGGCTATCTCGCCGACATCCTGCTGGTCGACGGCGACCCGCTCGCCGACATCACCGTGCTGCAGGACAAGGCGCGGATCATGGCGGTGATGAAGGACGGCGAGTTCCACCGCGCGCCGCCGCTGCGGGACGCGCGCTCCGCCTACGCTCCCACCCGCTGGGCCGCCTGAGGAGAACGACATGGGCGATGTAGTCTTCACCAACGTTCGCATCCTCGACGGCACGGGAACGCTCCCCTACAGCGGCAGCGTCCTGGTGCAGGGCAACCGCATCCGCCAGGTCGGCCGGAGCACGGCACCGATCGCGCCTGGCAACGCCATGGTCATCGACGGTGCCGGCGCGACGCTGATGCCCGGCATGTGCGAGGCCCACACCCACTTCTCGTGGAACGACGCTGTGAACCTGGCTGCCATCCAGACCCTGCCGCTCGAGGAGCATGTGCTGTGGTGCGCGAAGGTCGCCAAGCGCTACCTCGAGGCCGGCTTTACTTCATGCGTGGGCGCGGCCTGTGCCAAGCCGCGCCTCGACGTTGTTATCCGCAACGCCATCGACGCCGGCCAGATCCCGGGCCCGCGCTACCTCGCGGCGAGCCAGGAGATCACCGTCGTCGGCGGCCTCGGCGACGAGACGCTGCCGCACCTGCCGTTCCCGGAGTTCAGCTTCGGCGTGAACATTTCCGGGCCCGAGGAGATGAGAAAGGCGGTGCGGCTCTTCCTCAAGTACGGCGTCGACTCCATCAAGCTCAACCTCTCGGGCGACAACTTCACTCCGCAGTCGCCGTCGGAGACGACGTGGATGATGGACGAGGAGGTCGCCGCCGCGATGCGCGAGGTGAAGATCCGTGGCAAGCGCGCCATCGCGCACGCGCGCTCGTCGGAGAGCGTGAAGCAGGCGCTGCGCCACGGCATCGACCTCATCTACCACGCGAGCTTCGTCGACGACGAGGCGCTCGACATGCTCGAGGCCGCGAAGGACCGCGTTTTCGTCGCGCCCGGCATCGCCATCCTGCACGCCATGCTGCACGAAGCCGACGCCTTCGGCATCACCAACGCCATGGCTACCGACATGGGCTACCAGATCGAGTGGGATGCCGCGTGCGAGTCGCTCGCCAAGATGCACAGGCGCGGCATCCGCGTTCTGCCCGGCGGAGACTACGGCTTCGCTTTCACGCCGCACTGCCAGAACGCGCGCGACCTCGAGTTCTTCGTCAAGTACCTCGGCTTCACTCCGATGGAAGCGATCCTCTCGACGACGCTCTACGGCGGCCAGATCATGATGAAGCCGAACGAGCTCGGCGCCGTGAAGGACGGCTACCTCGCCGACCTCCTGCTCGTCGACGGAGACCCGCTCGCCAACCTCTCAATCCTGCGCGACCCGAAGCGAATGCTCGCGGTCATGAAGGACGGCGTCTTCGCTAAGCGTCCCGACATCGCCTCGCAGCGGGCCTGGAACCGAGCCGCATGACGAGAAAGCAGGCAGGGCTCTGGCTGCTCTTCGGCGGACCCGTTGTGGTCTTCGCCGCCTGGGCCATTCCCGACAACGCGCCGCTCTTCTTCAAGACGCTGCTCAACGGGCTCACGCTCGCCTCGCTCTACTTCCTGGTCGCCAGCGGCTTCACGCTTGTTTTCGGCCTGATGCGAAACGTCAACCTCGCGCACGGATCGCTCTATCTGCTCGGCGCTTACGTCGGCTGGATCGTCGGCGACCACACCGGCTCCTGGGTGCTCGCGGTCGCCGCCGGCTTCCTCTCGTCGGCGGTGCTGGGCCTGTTCATGCAGCTTGTCATCTTCCGTCACATGGAGGGCCAGGACCTTCGCCAGACGCTGGTCACGATCGGCCTGTCGATCATCTTCGCCGACGTGATGCTCTGGGCCTTCGGCGGCGAAATCTACACCTTCGATCCGCCGGCGTGGATCTACGGCTCGACCGTGCTTCCCGTGGTCGAGAAGTTCCCGACTTACCGCCTGTTCGTCCTGGCTGCGGCGATCGTCATCGGCATCGGCCTCTGGTCCTTTCTCGCCAAGACCCGCGTCGGCATGATGATCCGCGCCGGCGTCGACGACCGCGCCATGCTCAACGCCTCGGGCGTCAACGTGCAGCTCGTGTTCGCGCTCACCTTCGCGATCGGCGCCGGCCTCGCCGGCCTGGCCGGCGTCGTCGGCGGCACGGCGCTGTCGATCTCGCCCGGCGAGGACACGCGCTACCTGCTCGCCTCGCTCGTCGTCGTCATCGTCGGCGGCATGGGCAGCGTCGTCGGCGCGTCGATCGGCGCCTTGCTGATCGGTCTGGCCGAGCAGTTCGGCCTCGCCTATGCGCCGACCTACAGCGTTGTCTTCACCTTCGTGATCATGGTCGTCGCCCTCGCGTTCCGGCCGCGCGGGATCATGGGGCGCGCCGGATGAGTGCGGCGCAGTGGCGGAGGGCGATGCGCTCTTCGGCGGTTGCTTCGCCAGCGGGTGGGCACGTGACGCCGGTGCCCCTCGTGCGCGTGCCGCCCGCGACCGACACGACGCCGGCGTCGTTCTGGTTCGAGCGCTTCGGCGCCCGCGTCCGCCCGCGTCACCTGCTCGTCCTGGCCGCGGCACTGCTCTATCCGTTCGTCGCCTCGCCCTTCTTCACCTACCAGATCGGCGCGCAGTCGCTGGCGCTCGGCCTGATCGCGCTCTCGCTCACCTTCCTCGGCGGCTACGGCGGCATGGTCTCGCTCGCGCAGATGACGGTGGCCGGGCTCGCCGGCTACCTGGTCGCGATCTTCGGCACCAGCAGCGTCGCGGCGATCAGCCTCGGCTGGCCGTGGGGGCTCGCCGTCGCCGTGGCGCTGGTCGGCGCCACCGTGGTCGCGGCCGCGATCGGCTGGCTCTCGGTGCGCACCGAAGGCATCTACACAATCATGATCACCCTGGCCATCGGGGTCGCCTTCTTCTATCTGGCGCAGCAGAACTACACCGTCTTCAATGGCTTCGGCGGCTTCAGCAAGCTTGCCGCGCCGGAGCTCTTCGGCATCGATCTCAAGGAGCCGGTGCCTTTCTATTTCCTCGCGCTGACGTGCGCGCTCGGCGGCTACGGACTGGTGCGGCATCTGGTTCGCGCCCCCTTCGGGATCGCCCTGCAGGGCATCCGCGACAACCCGCGGCGCATGGCCTCGCTCGGCTACAACGTGATCGCCCACCGCATCGCCGCCTACGCCGTGTCGGGCCTGCTCGCCGCGATCGGCGGCGTGCTCTTGGTCTGGTACAACGGCCGCATCTCGCCCGGCACGATGAACCTCGCGCAGATGATCGGCATCCTGATCATTGCCGTGCTCGGGGGCATGAAGCATCCGATCGGCGCCTTCGTCGGCGCCGTCGTCTACGTGCTGCTGCAGAACTTCGCGATCGACCTGTTCGTGCGCGAGCGCTTCAACCTCGTCATCGGCGGCGTGTTCCTCGCCATCGTCCTTTTTTCCCCCGACGGGCTGCTCGGGCTGTGGGCGATGCTTCGCTCACGCCTGATGCCGACCCAGCCTTCCCACCACAAGAGGAGACCACCATGAAACCAACGACGAAGAGACTCTGGCTGCGCTCGACCATCGGCGCGGCGGCCGCCATCTGCCTGCTCGGCTCGGCCGCCGCCCAGGAGGCGCTCAAGATCGGCCTTCTCGCCAACCTCGAGGGCCCGTTCGCGGTGCCCGGGCAGGACGGCTACCGCGGCGCCGAGATGGCGCTGAAGGAAAAGAACGGCATTGCCGGGGGCAAGAAGATCGAGTTCGTCAAGGTCTCGTCCGACGCGACGCCCGACAAGGCCGTGGCGATGACGAGAAAGGCGGTCGAGCAGGACAAGGTGCAGATCATGATCGGGCCGCTCTCGGGCGACGAGGGCATCGCGGTCAAGAACTACGCCAAGACCAAGCCCAACATCACGTTTATCAACGGCTCATCGGGCGCACAGGCGACGACGCTCCAGGACCCGGCGACGAATTTCTACCGCTTCAACACAGAAGGTGCGCAGTGGATGGTCGGCCTTGGCGAGCACGCCCTGTCGAAGGGCTACAAGCGCACGTTCCTGATCTCCGAGGACTACGGCTTTCCCTACTCGCAGGTGCAGGGCTTCATGGCCAGCTACTGCGCCAAGGGCGGCAAGGTCGTCGACAAGGCCTGGGTGCCGCTGGGCACCAAGGACTACGCCTCGGTGATCGCCAAGATCCCGAAGGACATCGACGCCCTCGTCGTTGTTCTCGGCGGATCCGACGCGGTCAACTTCCTCACCCAGTACGAACAGACCGGTGGCAACAAGCCCATGATCGGCGGCTCGATCACGGTCGACCAGACGGTCCTCAACTACAAGGGCAAGCGCCGCGAATCGCTGCTCGGCACGGCGTCGGCCGGGCCGATGGCCGACTCGATCGACACGCCCGAGTGGAAGAAGTTCGTTGCCGACTACAAGGCCCAGTTCAAGGACGGCTTCCCGAGCCCGTCGCTCTTCGCCTACCTGTACTACATCAACACCCGGGCCACGCTCGAGGCGCTCGATGCGGTCAAGGGCGATCTTTCGGGCGGCCAGAAGGCCTATCGCGCGGCGCTGCAGAAGACGAGCTTCATGGGCCCGGCTGGGGAGGTCAAGATTGACGCCAACCGCAACGGCGTGGGGACGACTTACATCACGGAAGTGACCAAGGCGGCAGACGGCTCGTTCTACAACAAGGTCGTCAAGACGGTGCCCAACATCTCCCAGACGCTCGGCCTGCCGGAAGCCGAGTTCAAGAAGATGGGACTCGGTTCGCGCGACGTTCCGGACTGCCGCAAGTAGCAGGGCATCGCGCAGCGACCGATGGCCTCGATCACCTCGCTCAGGCCGGCGCGCGCGAGTCGCGCCGCCGTGGCCAGCTTGATCCCAGGGAGCAGCAGTACGCTGCTCTCCGGCGACGCGCTGACGTTGAGCGGCGTGACGCGGGCCTTCGGTGCGCTGCGCGCCGTCGACGACGTGAGCCTCACCGTCGCCGCCGGACAGAAGTACGCCATCCTCGGCTCCAACGGCGCCGGCAAGACGACGCTCTTCAACGCCATCACCGGTGATTTTCCGCCCACCGCCGGGCGGATCCATTTCTTCGGCGAGGACGTGACCACGCTGCCGCCCTACGAGCGCATCCGAAAGGGCCTCAGGCGCACGTACCAGTCCTCGCTGCTGTTTCGCGACCTCACCGTGCGCGACAACCTCTTCCTCGCCGTGCGAGGCGTCGCCAACGGGCGCTTGAGCTTCGGCCGCCCCGGAGCGAGCCACGCCTCGACCGTCGCAACACACGACCTGCTCGAGCGCGCGCGCCTGAGCCATATCGCCGACGAGCGCGTCGCCAATCTCGCGCACGGCCAGCAGCGCCAGCTTGAGATCGGCATGGCGCTGGCCGGCGCGCCGCGCCTGATCCTGTTCGACGAGCCGGCTGCCGGGCTCTCGCCCGCCGAGCGACGCGAGCTCGTCGCGCTGCTGCGCTCGCTGCCGGCGCACATTAGCTTCGTCCTGATCGAGCACGACCTCGACATCGCGCTCGCCGTCGTCGAGCGCGTCACGGTGATGCACAACGGGCGGGTGCTGCGCACCGGCAGCCCGGCCGAGATCGAGAACGACGCGCAGGTGCAGGCGATCTACATGGGGAGCAAGCACTGATGGCCTGGCTGCGCGGCCGCGCGCGCGACGCCGCCGCCGACGCCGGCCCGGTGCTGGTGGTCGAAGGCCTCGACGTCTACTACGGCGGCGCACATGCGCTCCAGGGCGTCGGCTTCACGCTCGAGCGCGGCGTGCTCGGCATCGTCGGCCGCAACGGCATGGGCAAGACGACGCTCTGCAACGCCATCACCGGCCTGGTGCCGGCGGGCGGCAGCGTCCGGCTCGCGGGCGAGGAGATCCTCGGCCGTGCGCCGCACGAGATCACGAAGCGCGGCATCGCCTACGTACCGCAGGGCCGGCGCGTCTGGCCGTCGCTCTCGGTCGACGAGACCCTGCGCCTGGTCGCGTCGGGCAAGCGCGAGGTCGACCGCATCTACGCGATGTTCCCGCGCCTGGCCGAGCGGCGTGCCAACGGCGGTGCCCAGCTCTCGGGCGGCGAGCAGCAGATGCTCGCCATCGGCCGGGCGCTCCTGCTGCGCCCGAAGCTGCTCGTGATGGATGAGCCGACGGAAGGCCTGGCGCCGGTCATCGTCGAGCAGGTCGCCGAGGCCCTGCGCTCGCTCGTCGCCGACGGCCGCATCGCCGTCCTCCTGATCGAGCAGAACCTCGGCGTTGCGATCTCTGTGGCCGACCGCATCGGCGTGATGGTCAACGGCTGCATCGCCCAGGAGATGCCGGCATCGCAGCTCGCCGCCGACCGCGCACTGCAGGAGCGGCTGCTCGGCGTGCGCTCGGGCGGGCACGCCCTGGATGCGGAGCCCGAGCCGTCGCGCGACATCCAGGTCGATGCGCCGCCGCTGCAGGTGCTGACCGTCCGCCGTGCCTACGGCAACGGCGCGCCCTCGCTCGACGCTCTCGCACCCGCCACGGTGCGAGGCTTCAACCGCTGGAACGCCGGCGGCACCGCCGGGCCGATGGCCGACATCGCCCGCTCCGCTCCCGCTCCCGCTGCCGCGCCCGCGGCAGCGCCCGCGATCCGGCCCGTCGCCCCGTCGCCGCAGGTGTTCGAATTCCCGGTGGCCGCGAGCAGCGTGCGCGCCGCCTATGTCGCCGGCACGTTCGACACCAAGGGCCGCGAGCTCTTCTTCCTGCGCCAGTGCCTCGAGCGCCTCGGCCTGCGCGTCGTCACCGTCGATCTCTCGACCTCCGGAAAGCCGTCGTCGGCGAGCGTCCATCCACGCGAGGTGGCGCGACATCATCCGCAGGGCGAGTCAGCCGTCTTCGGTAGCGACCGCGGCGAGGCGATGACGGCGATGGCGGTCGCCTTCGAGGCCTTCGTCCAGACCCGGCGCGACCTCGCCGGCCTGATCTCCGCGGGCGGCTCGGGCGGCACGACGCTGGCGACGCGGGGCATGCGCGCGCTCGCGGTCGGCGTGCCCAAGGTGATGGTCTCGACCATGGCGAGCGGCGACACGCGGCCCTACGTCGGCCCGAGCGACATCTGCATGATGTATTCGGTCACCGACGTCCAGGGCATCAACCGGATCAGCGAGAAGGTGCTCGCCAACGCCGCCCACGCCCTCGGCGGCATGATCGCCCACCCGGTGCCGGCATCGACCGACGCCAAGCCGGCCATCGGCCTGACGATGTTCGGCGTGACGACGACCTGCGTGCAGGCCGTGACCAAGCGCCTCGAGGACGCGTACGACTGCCTCGTCTTCCACGCCACGGGCGTCGGCGGACGCTCGATGGAAAAGCTCGCCGACTCGGGCCTGCTCGCCGGCGTGATCGACGTCTCCACCACCGAGATCGCCGACGAAATCGGCGGCGGCGTGCTCTCGGCCGGCGCGACGCGGCTCGACGTGTTCTCTCGCCACGCACTGCCGTACGTCGGCTCGTGCGGCGCCCTCGACATGGTCAACTTCGGCGAGTGGTCGTCGGTGCCGGAGCGCTTCAAGGGGCGGCGCCTCTACCGCCACAACCCGACGATCACGCTGATGCGCACGACCGTCGACGAGTGCCGCGCGATCGGCGAGTTCATCGCCGCCAAGCTCAACGCCATGCAAGGCCCGGTGCGCTTCCTGATCCCGGAGGGTGGCGTCTCGTCGATCGACAAGCCGGGCCAGCCCTTCCACGATCCCGAGGCCGACCGCACCCTGTTCGCGGCGATCGTGCAGAACTTCCGGCCCGGCGCGCACAGGAAGCTTGTGCGCCTGCCGCTCCACATCAACGACGACGCGTTCGCCGACGCGCTGGTCGCCGCCTGGCACGAGGTGTCGGCGCCGGCGAGCGCGGCACGACGCGCCTGAACCCATGCCACGCATCGCACGCACCACGCTCCTCGAACGCTTTCGCGCCAAGCGCGCCGACGGCCGGCCGATCGTCGGCGGCGGCGCCGGCACGGGCCTCTCGGCGCGCTGCGAGGAGGCCGGCGGCATCGACCTCATCGTCATCTACAACTCGGGTCGCTACCGCATGGCCGGGCGTGGCTCGCTGGCCGGGCTGCTCGCCTACGGAAACGCCAACGAGATCGTCTGCGAGATGGCGCACGAGGTGTTGCCGGTCGTGAAACACACGCCAGTGCTCGCCGGCGTCAATGGCACCGATCCGTTCATGATCGAAGGCGAGTTCCTTCAACGCCTGATCGGCCTCGGCTTTTCTGGCGTGCAGAACTTTCCGACCGTGGGCCTCATCGACGGCACCTTCCGCGCCAACCTCGAGGAGACCGGCATGGGCTACGGCCTCGAGCTCGAGATGATCGAGCGTGCGCACGCACTCGACCTTCTGACCACGCCCTACGTCTTCAGCGAGAACGATGCCCGCGCCATGACGCGCGCCGGCGCCGACGTGATCGTCTGCCATCTGGGCCTCACGACCGGCGGCGCGATCGGTGCCGAGACTGCGCTCACGCTTGACGACTGCATCGAGCGCATCGACGCCTGGTCAGCAGCGGCGCGCGCGATTCGGCCCGACGTGTTTGTGCTCTGTCACGGCGGCCCCATCGCAACGCCCGCCGACGCCCAGCATGTCCTCGACCGCTGCCCCGGATGCCACGGCTTCTACGGAGCCAGCTCGATGGAGCGGCTGCCGGTCGAGACCGCCCTCACCGAGACCACGAGGCGCTTCGTCGCGATGACGCGCGCGCCGATCGCCAGCTAGATATCCAGGAGAAGACACCATGTCGGGCACGCAATTCGGAAGCTTCATCCTCGGCCTGATCGTGGTGGCGATCGTCGTCGCGATCGCGGTCTGGCTGCTCCACTGGCTCTACCTGCGCAGCTCGAAGGAGCGCGCCTTCGTGCGCACCGGTCTCGGCGGCCAGAAGGTCGTGCTCGACGGCGGCGCGTTCGTGCTGCCGATCGTCCACGACGTCATCCCCGTCAACATGAACACGCTGCGCCTTGAGGTGAGCCGCGGCCGCGACAAGGCGTTGATCACCAAGGACCGAATGCGCGTCGACGTCATCGCAGAGTTCTACGTGCGCGTCGCCGCCGACCCGCAGTCGGTGGCCAACGCGGCGCAGACGCTCGGCCTGCGCACGATGGAGCCGGAGCAGCTCAAGGAGCTCGTCGAGGGCAAGTTCGTCGATGCCTTGCGCACGGCGGCGGCCGAGATGACGATGGTCGAGCTGCACGAAAAGCGCGGCGCCTACATCCGCCGCGTGCGCGAGACGGTGGCCGAGGACCTGACCAAGAACGGCCTCGAGCTCGAGGCCGCGTCGCTGACCCAGCTCGACCAGTCCGGGATGGAGTTCTTCAATCCGAGCAACGCCTTCGACGCCGAGGGCCTGACGCGGCTCACCGAGCAGATCGAGCACCGCAAGAAGCAGAGGAACGACGTAGAGCAGGACACGCTGATCGCCATCCGCAACAAGAACCTGGAGGCCGAGAAGCTCTCGCTCGAGATCGACCGAGAGGGCGAATATGCGCGCCTGAACCAGCAGCGCGAGGTCGAGATCGCGCGCGCACGCCAGCGCTCCGAGGTGGCGACCGAGCGGGCGCAGCGCGAGCAGGCGTCCGAAGGTGCGCAGATCGCGGCCAAGCAGACCATCGACGCGGCGCGCATCCGCTCCGAGCAGACGATCGAGCAGGAGCGGATCGGCAAGGAGCGCACGATCCAGAGCGCCGAGATCGAGCGCCGCATGTCGATGGAGCTGGCCGAGCAGAAGCGCGCCATCGCCATCGCGCGCGAGAGCAAGGCGCAGAGCGAGGCGCAGGCCGAAGCCGAGATCGCGCGCGCGCTCGCCATCTCGGCCGAGGAAAAGGTGTTCACCGCGCGCGAGGTCGAGATGGCCGAGCGCAAGAAGGCGATCGAGCTGATCGGCGCGGCGCAGGTTGCCGAGCGCGATGCGCTGCGCCTCACGTCGGCGGCGCAGGCCGAGAAGGCGGCGAGCGCCGACCGCGGCTTCGCGCGAAGGGCAGAGGCCGAAGCCGACGCCGACGCCGACAAGATCAAGTCGATGGCGATGCGGGTGCGCGCCGAGATCGAGGCCGAGGCAATGCGCATGATGAACGAGGCGCACAACATGCTCTCGCCCGAGGCGCGCATGTCTGCGCTGCGCATGCGCCTGGTCGAGAAGGCCGAAGGGATCATCCGGGAATCGGTGCGGCCAATGGAGCGCATCGAGGGCATCAAGATTCTGCAGGTTGACGGCCTCGGCGGCTCCGGCGGCGGGCACAACGGCGACGGCAGCCACAACGGCAACTTCTCCGACAACGTCGTCAACTCGGCCCTGCGTTTCCGCGCGCAGGCGCCGCTTGTCGACCAGCTGCTGCGAGAGATCGGCATCGAGGGCGGCGACATTCAGCGCTTGGTCGGCGGCGTGAGCGGCGCGCAGGCGTCGCTGCCGCCAGCGCCGACGGCGAAGAAGGAATAGCCGATGGTCCAGGTCTACACGTCGAGCGTGATCGACGCCAGCGCCGATACGGTCTGGTCGCGAATCCGCGACTTCAATGCGCTGCCACAGTGGCACCCGGGCATCGCCGACAGCCGCATCGAGAACAATCAGCCAAGCGACCGCGTCGGCTGCGTCCGCCACTTCCACGTCAAGGACGGCGGCATGATCCGCGAGCAGCTGCTCGCGCTCTCTGACTACGAGTACAGCTGCACCTACGCCATCCTCGAAAGCTCGATGGGCGTCACCGGCTACACGGCGACGCTCAAGCTCACCCCCGTCACGGACGGCGCACGCTGCTTCGCCGAATGGAGCGCCGAGTTCGAGTGCGAGCCCGGTCGCGAGCGCGACCTCACGGAAGCGATTGGCAGCGGCGTCTTCCAAGGCGGCTTCGACGCGCTGAAGCGTCACTTCGCGCGCCGCTGAGACGAAACGAACCGACGCCGGTGCTGCAGAAAGTCGTCCGCTCGACGGTCATCGACGCTCCGATCGAGCGCGTCTGGGCAGTGCTGCGCGACTTCAACAGCCACGACCGGTGGCACAGCGCGATCGAGAGCAGCCGCATCGAAGGCGATGAGCGCAGCGACCAGGTCGGCTGCGTTCGCAGCTTCACCCTGAAGGACGGCAACCGGATCCGCGAGCAGCTGCTAACGCTGTCGGACAGCGAGCACCGGAGCACCTACTGCATCGTCGAGGCGAGCGTCCCTCTGCAGAGATACGTCGCCACGGTGACCCTGAAGCCGGTCACCGACGGCAACCGCACCTTCTGGCACTGGGAGTCGACGTTCGCCACCCCCGCCGGCCGCGAACGCGAGCTCGGCGAGATGGTGTCGCGGGGCGTCTACGAGACCGGCTTCGCCGACCTGCGTCGCCACTTCGCGCAGGGCTTGGACCAGCGCTCCCATGGCGACGTGATGCCCACGGCCTTGCCGGTCGCCTCGCGACGGGTGACCCTGCGGCGCTACGGCGAAGCCGAGGTGCTGCAGGCCGAAGACGGCGAATCGGCGACACCGCGCGACGGCGAGGTCCGCATCCACCAGCGCGCGATCGGCGTGAACTTCTTCGACGTCTACCTGCGCCGTGGCTGGATGCCTTCGATGCTGCCGGTTTCTGCGTCGAGCCCGGCCGTGCTCGGCATGGAAGCGGCAGGCAGCGTGCTCGACGTCGGCGCTGGCGTCGACAGCCTGCTCCCCGGTGACCGCGTCGCTTACCTTGGCCCGGTCCCCGGCGCGTATTGCAGCGTGCGCAGCGTTCCGGCCGACTGGGTCGTGCGCCTGCCGGCTGCGGTCGAGGACGAAGCCGCCGCTGCGCTGCTGTTAAAGGGCATCACAGCCGACTTCCTCCTGCGCGACCTCGGCCACGTCGGCCGCGGCACGCGCCTGCTCGTGCATGCGGCGGCCGGCGGCGTCGGCCTCATCGTCTGCGCTTGGGCCCAGAGTCTCGGCGCCGTCGTGCTCGGCACGGTGTCCAGCGAGGCCAAGGCCCGGGTCGCGCGCGACTACGGCTGCGAGCATGTGATCGTGACGCGTGACTACCGCTTCGCCGACGCCGTGCAGCGCGCCTGCGGCGGCGCCGACGTCGTGATCGACGGCCTCGGTGACGCGGCGCGCGACGAAAACTTCGCCGCCCTGGCGCGGCGCGGCCACTGGATCAGCCTCGGACAAGCGACCGGACCACTCGCGCAGCTGCCGGCCGACGCGCTTGTCGCCAAGTCGCTGTCGTTCTCGCGTCCGGCGGTCTTCGACTATGCGGCGACCCGGGCCGAGCGGGTGGAACGCGCCGAGCGCGTCTGGGCTGCCCTCGCCGCTGGCAAGATCAGGATGCCGCCGATCGAGCGTCATTCGCTCGACGACGCGGCCGCGGCCCATGCACGGCTGGAGTCGCGCGCCACCGTCGGCGCCCTGGTCCTCGTCGCCTGAACGCGCCCTCGGGCGGCCCAAGAACGGAGCTGTCGATGATCGTCGGTATGAACCACTTCACTGTCGTCGCTGAAGACGAGGCGCAGTCGCTCGGCTTCTATGTCAGTCTGCTCGGGCTGAAGGTCGGCCCTCGTCCGGATCTGGGCTTTCCTGGGGCGTGGCTGTACGGCGACGGGCCGCAGGCGGTGCTGCACATGTATTTCGGCCGGCCGTTGCCGTCGCAGCGAACTGGAGTCATCGACCATATGGCTTTCACCGCGGTCGACCTGCGCGCGGTCAAGGCGCGCTTCGACGCCGCCGAGGTGAAGTACGACCTGCGTCAGCAGACCGGCTCCGGCACGTGGCAGCTTTTCACATTCGACCCGAACGGCGCCAAGGTGGAACTAGATTTCGACGAGAGCGAAAAGCTTAGCCATCCGGATTGATCCCGCAGCCGGCGCTTTTCGCAGCGCGGATGCGGGTTGGGGAGTTCCACCCACCTTCTCGTAGCAGAAGGATCGACGAACAGAGCCCGATGCTGTCGGGCACCTTGCCCGACAGGCCAGCGAGTGGGTGACGATATCGCTGCGGGCGAGCCTGGAACGAGCTCGGTCCCGATCCGAACGCCTCCGGGCGACGCGGTCGTTTTCGCCGTCAACAGCGGCCCGTGTGCGGAACGCGTGGCGCTATCGCGTCAAGCTGCGCCACGGCGTTAGCAAGATCACCGCGGGACATCGCCACACGCTCGGCGTCATATTTCACGACGCGAGATAGTCGCGCCGGCCAGCAAGCGCTGTTCGCCCCGGACGCGCCGCTCGCTGCCGGCCGCGAGCAGCTCGAGCCCGGCGCGTTCGTCATGCGGGCCTTCGCCCTGCAGGAAGCGCCCGCGCCGCTTGATGCGGTCGAGCACGACGCGCAGGGAGTTCCGTTTCGGCATATGACGACGACTCATGGCTGGCGCATGTCGGTCGCGATGACGAACTGCGGCGAGGCCGGCTGGCTGAGCGACGGCAAGGGCACCGAGCGTTCAACACGGGTTGCCCACCGCCGGCCTGTGCGTGGCAGGCGCCACGCCGGCCGTGGACAACCCTGCGCCGATGCTCATCGAGACTTGA
>JAYTHL010000291.1:0-13949 GCA_043732605.1 Rhizobacter sp.
CGGCGCGAATCCGCCGCGCAGCACCATGTGGACGAGATTGGCCGGCGGATCGAGGGCGATCGCGCGGTTGCCGGCCAGCGGCGGGTACGCACCGGCGACGCCTTCGCCGGAATCGCCGTGACAGGCGGCGCAGCGATCCGCGTAGAGCTTCCGGCCGCGCTCGCTGACACCGGCGGCCGTCGTCGTGGTCGCCGCTGCTGATGCGACCGCCGGTCGTCGGCCAGGCAGGTCGCGCAGGTAGGCCGTCATCGCCGCGAGGTCGGCGTCGTCGAGATATTGCGTCGAGCCGACGACGACGCGCGCCATCGGCCCCTGCGCCGAGCCGCGCGGCGAGACGCCGGTCTTGAGCAGCGCGACGACGTCCTGTGCCGGCCATTCACCCACCCCTGACTGCGCATCGTCGAAGAGCGACGGCGCGTACCAGTTCTGGATCGGGATCAGCCCGCCGGCGAGGTCGAGCGTGCTCGACGACGCACCGAAGGCGTTGCGCTGCGAATGGCAGGCGTTGCAGTGGCCGAGCGTCTCGACGAGATAGGCGCCTCGGTTCCATTGCGGTGTGTGCGCAGTATCGGGCTCGAAGCGCGCGGGTCGGAAGAAGAGGGCGCGCCAGACGCGCAGCGCCGCCTGCTGGTCGAACGGAAAGCGCAGGGCGTGCGGCTGGTTCGGTCGAGCGACCGGCGCGACGGTCTTGAGGTACGCGTACATCGCATCGGCATCGGCGCGCTCGAGCCGCGTGTAGTTCGGATACGGGAACGCCGGATAGAGCCGGCGGCCGTCGCGCGATCGGCCGTCGTGCAGGGCGCGCCAGAAGTCGTCGGCGCTCCAGGCGCCCAGCCCTTGTGGGTCGGGCGTCAGGTTGGGCGCCCGGACGATGCCGAACGGCGTCTCGATGTCGACGCCGCCGGCGAAGGGCTCGCCGCCGGTCTCGGTGTGGCAGCCGAGGCAGTTGCCGGCGCGAACGAGATATGCGCCCCGGGCGATCCGGACCGCGGGGTCGATCGCGTCGGCCGTGCGCGCGCCCGCGCTCGACGCGCTGTCGTCGTCGCGATCGAGGAGCGCTACCGCTGCGACCAGCGCGACGACGGTCGTGGCGACGACGGCGAGCACGATGCGAGCGACGCGCGCCATCACCGCCCCGTTCCCCGACCCGACGATGCGCCGGACGGATCGCCCGCGACGCTGCCGCAGGCGATCGGCCACGGCGCGGCCGACGCAGCCTGCGCGAGCGCATGCGCCGGCACGGGCTGCGCCGCGAGCCACGCCGAGACCGAGCTGATGTCGGCGTCGCTCAGCCGCTCGGCGATCTGCGCCATGCAGTCGGGCGCCGCGGCGCGCCGGTGTCCCGTCTTCCAGGCGCCGAGCTGCGCGTTCAGATAGTCGCGCGGCAAGCCGAGAAGGCCGGGCACGAACGGCGCGCGACCGGTCATCGCGGCGCCGTGGCAGTCGTTGCACGCCGGCAATCCACGCTTGGCATCACCGCGCCGCACCAGCGCTTCGCCGTCGGCCCGCTGCGCCGTCGATCCGGCGCGCGGCGCCGGCGCCGGATACGGCAAGTCGAGCGACGCGAAGTAGGCCGCCATCTCGCGCAGGTAGTCGTCGTCTAGCCCTTCGAGCAGGCCGCCCATCAGCGTGTAGTGACGACGGCCGTCGCGAAAGTTGCGCAGCTGGTTGAAGAGATAGCCCGCCGGCTTGCCGGCGATGCGCGGGTAGTAGCCGTCGGCGGCGGCGCGGCCTTCGCGGCCGTGGCAGCCGGTGCAGGCGAGGACGCGCTGCGCGATCGTGTCCTCGAACGGCGCGGCGTCGGCACGGCCGCAGAGAGCGCCCGCGACGGCCAGCGCGGCGACCGTGGCCGCAGGAAACCGCAACGTGGCTCAGCCCGCCTTCGTGAACGCGCGCACGGCTGCGGCGAGCGCGGGGTCGCCGTGCTCGCGGTCGAGCCCTTGGGCAACGCCTTCGCGGTCGGCTGCCGGCCGGTTCTGGCTCACCTTCCACTTGCCGACCAGCGAGGTCACCGGCATCTCGATGCCGACGATCGCGCCGAGCATCGTGTCGACATAGTCGGCAGGTGCGTCGGTGACCGCCCACGGTGCGGGACGCGGGCCTTCGTGGCGATCGGTCAGGCGCGTGACGAAGGCGCGCAGCCACTCGCGGTCGTCGATCGCGCGCAGCGCTCCGCGCGCCTGCACGACGACATAGTTCCAGGTCGGCACGACCCTGCCGTGCTCGGCCTTGCCCGGATACCACGCCGGCGAGACGTAGCCCTGCGGCCCCTGGAAGACGACGAGCGACTCGACGTCGCCGCGCGCCGTGCGCCAGAGCGGATTGGCACGCGCGACGTGGGCGCGCAGGACGCCGGGCGAGCCGTCGTCGGATGCGTCGAGCACGAACGGGATGTCGTTCGCGGCGATGCTGCCGTCGCCGTTCTGTGTCACGAGCAGGCCGAGCGGATGGCTGCGGATCAGGGCGTGCAGAACCTCGGCCCGCGATTCGGCGAAGTGGGCGGGTAGATACATGGCAGTCGGCGGAAGAAGAACGCCGAGTATGCGACGCGTCGCCCGCGCTTGCGGACGATGCGGGTCAGCGGCGCGTCAGGGCGCCGTGCTGCGCTTGATGTTCAGCGCGTTGCCGCTGCGCACGGCCTCGCGCGTCGCGATCGCGTTGCTCTGCGCGACGCCGTCGCCCGGTGCGCGCGCGCCGCGCAGGAGCGGCGGCTCGAGCGTCTCCTTGGCATCGTTTGCTGCGCCCATGCCAGAGCCAGTGCCCGAACCGAAGCGCGGCGAGGTCGTCGGGCCCGAACGAAACTCGAGGCAGTCAGAATCGACGGGCAGCATGACCAGGAAGCTGCCCGGGAAGCGCGCCCGCATCGCGTCGGAGATGCGCGCCGACAGGTCGATCGGCGCGACCGTCGACTGGAACACCAGCCGGTTCTGTCCGTCGTAGATCGAATAGCAGTTCGCCGAGGCCAGCGTCGGCAGCGCGAGGAGCGCGGCGACGGGCAGCAGGGTCGACAG
The DNA here is from genome assembly GCA_043732605.1 of Rhizobacter sp. Lineage (GTDB taxonomy): Bacteria > Pseudomonadota > Gammaproteobacteria > Burkholderiales > Burkholderiaceae_C > Schlegelella_A. Next base: position 3,012 of record JAYTHL010000291.1, read on the forward strand.
ACGGGTCGTGCGCATGGTGGTGGTGCCGCGGATCGAAGAACGGCGAAAGATAACGCCTGCGCGGCTTCTTGTCATGCGGGCGCGGCACGCGTTCAGGGGGAAGCGACCGGCGGTCGGACGTTGCGTGCCGGCGGTCGTGCCGGCGCGTCGGTCGGTGCATCCGAGGCGTCGATGACGGCGCCGCCGAGGCAGACGTCGCCGTCGTAGAGCACGACCGACTGGCCCGGCGTCACCGCCCACTGCGACGCGTCGAACACGAGCTCGACGCGCCCGTCGGCTCCGGACGCACGCAGCTCGCAGGCCGCGTCGGCTTGCCGGTAGCGCGTCTTGGCAGCGTATCGGCCGGGCGTCGGTGGCGTGCCGGCGACCCAGCTCGCGTCATCGCCGCTCACGCGATGCGACTGGAGCCATGCGTGGTCGTGTCCGGAGACGACCTGCAGGACGTTGCGCTCGAGATCCTTGCGCGCCACGAACCAGGGCGCGTGATCGCCGCCGCCACGCGCGCCGCGGCTCGCCTTCAGGCCGCCGATGCCGATGCCCTTCCTCTGCCCGAGCGTGTAGAACGACAGGCCGACGTGCGCGCCGATCGTGCGGCCGCGGTCGTCCTCGATCGGGCCCGGCTCGTTCGCGAGGTAGCGGTTGAGGAACTCGCGGAACGGCCGCTCGCCGATGAAGCAGATGCCGGTCGAGTCCTTCTTGGCCGCGTTCGGCAGGCCGATCTCTGCCGCGATGCGCCGCACCTCCGACTTCTTCAGCGCACCGATCGGAAAGAGCGTGCGGGCAAGCTGCGACTGGCTCAGGCGGTGCAGGAAGTAGCTCTGGTCCTTGCCGCCGTCGAGGCCCTTGAGAAGCTCGAAGCCACCGGTCGCCGATTCGCGCACCCTCGCATAGTGACCGGTCGCGATGCGCTCTGCGCCCAGGCGCACCGCGTGATCGAGGAAGGCCTTGAACTTGATCTCGGCGTTGCACAGCACGTCGGGATTGGGCGTGCGGCCGGCGCGGTACTCGCGCAGGAACTCGGCGAAGACGCGGTCCTTGTACTCGGCCGCGAAGTTGACGTGCTCGACCTCGATGCCGATGACGTCGGCGACGCTCGCGGCGTCGATGAAGTCCTGGCGCGACGAGCAGAACGCCTCGTCGTCGTCCTCTTCCCAGTTCTTCATGAAGATGCCGACGACCTCGTGGCCGGCGCGCTTGAGCAGCCACGCGGTCACGGCCGAATCGACGCCGCCCGAGAGGCCGACGACGATGCGCTGCTTGCGCTCGCTCATCGCTTGATCTCCGGCACGTACACGCTCGGCTCGGTGACGATGCGCTCGAGCGGCACCGAGCACCCGGCCGCGGCATCCTCGATGCAGCGCAGCACCAGGCTGCTGCGGTGCCGCTCGCGCGTGGCACGCAGCTCGTCGAGCGTCATCCAGAGCGTGCGCACGATGCCGTCGTCGAGAGCGCGCGAGGGATCGGCTGCGCCGACGGTGCCGGCGAACGCCAGGCGCAGATAGGTGACGTCGTCGCCGGTCGCAGGCCGCTCGAAGCGCGACAGGTAGATGCCGACGAGGCGATCGGGAACGAACGCGCACGCCGTCTCCTCGAGCGCTTCGCGGATCACCGCTTCCATCGGCGACTCGCCGGGATCGAGATGACCTGCAGGATTGTTCAGGCGCAGGCCTTCGGGCGTCTCTTCCTCGACGATCAGGTATTCGTCGACCGCGCGCGCACGGTCGCGACGCCTGCTCGCGATCGCGGCGACGGTGACGCTCGGCTTCCAGCGCTCGGCCATGCCGCGATGCTATCGACCGCGTCCGGCCGGCGCCGCACTAGGGGCGGCCCGTCCTGTGCGTCGTGGCCTTTCTTGTAAGCTCGCACGGTGCCGATGGGTCGGGAGACAACAACATGATGATCGGAGTGCCGCGCGAGACGGCGGCCGGCGAAACGCGGGTGGCCGCGACGCCGGAGACCACCAAGAAGCTGAAGGCGCAGGGGCACACGGTCCGGATCGAGTCGGGTGCCGGCCTCGCGGCCAGCGCCACCGATGACGCGTATGCGGCCGCTGGCGCCGAGATCGTCGATCGCGCCACCGCCTTCGCGTCCGACCTCGTGCTGAAGGTGCGCTCGCCGAACGCCGAGGAGCTCGGCCTGATGAAGAGCGGCACCAACCTGGTCGGCATGCTCAATCCGTTCGACCGCGCCGGCCTCGACGCGCTCGCGGCCGCCGGCCTGACCAGCTTCGCGCTCGAAGCCGCGCCGCGCACGACGCGCGCGCAGAGCATGGACGTGCTCTCGAGCCAGGCCAACATCGCCGGCTACAAGGCAGTGATGATCGCCGCCGACAAGTACCAGCGCTTCTTTCCGATGCTGATGACGGCGGCCGGCACGGTGAAGGCGGCGCGCGTCGTCATCCTCGGCGTCGGCGTCGCGGGCCTGCAGGCAATCGCGACCGCCAAGCGGCTCGGCGCCGTGATCGAGGCGAGCGACGTGCGGCCGAGCGTGAAGGAGCAGGTCGAGTCGCTCGGCGGCAAGTTCATCGACGTGCCGTATGAAACGCCTGAAGAGAAGGAAGCGGCCGAGGGCGTCGGCGGTTACGCCAAGCCGATGCCGCAGAGCTGGCTCGATCGCCAGAAGGCCGAGGTCGCCAAGCGCATCGCCGCGGCCGACATCGTCATCACGACCGCGCTGATCCCGGGCCGCGCCGCGCCGGTGCTGGTCAGCGAGGAGATGGTGAAGTCGATGAAGCCGGGCTCGGTGATCGTCGACATCGCTGCCGGCAAGGGACCGAACGGCGTCGGCGGCAACACGCCGCTGAGCGAGGCCGACAAGACGGTGGTCAAGCATGGCGTGACGATCGTCGGCGAGACCAATCTCGCGGCGCTCGTCGGCGCCGACGCATCGTCGCTGTACGCGCGCAACGTCCTCGACTTCCTCAAGCTGGTGCTCACCAAGGAAGGCGGCTTCGCCGTGCCGATGGACGACGACATCGTCGCCGCCTGCCTGATGACGCAGGGCGGCCAGGTCAAGCGCGCCTGACCGCGACAACAACTCGAACCGGAGACTCCCCATGGACGTCGTCTCGCACACCGTCATCAACCTCATCATCTTCGTGCTCGCGATCTACGTCGGCTACCACGTCGTCTGGACCGTGACGCCGGCGCTGCACACGCCGCTGATGGCCGTGACCAACGCGATCTCGGCGATCGTCATCGTTGGCGCGATGCTCGCCGCGGCGCTCACCGAGACGACGCTCGGCAAGTCGATGGGCGTGCTCGCGGTCGCGCTCGCGGCGGTCAATGTCTTCGGCGGCTTCCTCGTGACGCGGCGAATGCTGGAGATGTTCAGGAAGAAGGAGAAGAAGGCCGCGCCCGCTGCCGCGGAGAGCGCCAAGCCATGAGTCTCAACGTCGTCACGCTGCTGTATCTCGTCGCCAGCGTGTTCTTCATCCAGGCCCTGAAGGGCCTGTCGCATCCGACGACGTCGATCCGCGGCAACATTTTCGGCATGACCGGCATGGCGATCGCCGCGCTGACGACGTGCGCGCTGATCGTCAAGCTGATGGAGTCGTACCAGCTCTCGCCGACGATCGGCCTGGCCTGGGTGCTGCTCGGCCTGGTCGTCGGCGGTGGCTACGGCGCGTGGCGCGCGAAGACCGTCGAGATGACGGCGATGCCCGAGCTGGTCGCGTTCTTCCATTCGATGATCGGCCTCGCGGCAGTGTTCATCGCCGTCGCCGCGGCGGTCGAGCCGTACGCGTTCGGCATCGTCGCGCGACCGCTCGCTGGTGCGGCGATCGATCCGATCCCGAGCGGCAACCGGCTCGAGCTGATCCTCGGCGCGGCGATCGGCGCGATCACCTTCAGCGGCTCGGTGATCGCCTGGGGCAAGCTCTCGGGCAAGTCGAAGATCCGCGTCTTCCAGGGCGCGCCGGTGAGCTTCAAGGGCCAGCACTATTTGAACCTCGCGTTGGCGATCGCGATGCTGGCCTTCATCGTCGGCTACACGCTGACCGAGAGCCGCGTCGACTTCTACCTCGTCCTCGCGCTCGCCTTCGTGCTCGGCGTGCTGATCATCATCCCGATCGGCGGCGCCGACATGCCGGTGGTGGTGTCGATGCTCAACAGCTACTCGGGCTGGGCCGCGGCCGGCATCGGCTTCTCGCTCAACAACGCGATGCTGATCATCGCCGGCTCGCTGGTGGGCAGCTCGGGCGCGATCCTGAGCTACATCATGTGCAAGGCGATGAACCGCTCGTTCTTCAACGTCATCCTCGGCGGCTTCGGCGGCGAAGCCACGACGGCGGGCGGCGCGAAGGCCGAGCAGCGACCGGTCAAGAGCGGCAGCGCCGACGACGCGGCGTTCGTGCTCGGCAACGCCGAGTCGGTGGTCATCGTGCCGGGCTACGGCCTCGCCGTCGCGCGCGCGCAGCACGCGGTCAAGGAGCTCGCCGCCAAGCTCACGGCCAAGGGCATCTCGGTGAAGTACGCGATCCATCCGGTCGCCGGCCGCATGCCTGGACACATGAACGTGCTGCTCGCCGAGGCCGAGGTGCCGTACGACCAGGTGTTCGAGATGGAGGACATCAACGGCGAGCTCGGCCAGGTCGACGTCGCCGTCATCCTCGGCGCCAACGACGTCGTCAACCCTGCGGCGCACACCAAGGGCAGCGCGATCTACGGCATGCCGATCATCGAGGCCTACAAGGCCAAGACGATCATCGTCAACAAGCGCTCGATGGCCGCGGGCTACGCCGGCCTCGACAACGAGCTCTTCTACATGGACAAGACGATGATGGTCTTCGGCGACGCCAAGAAGGTCGTCGAGGACATCGTCAAGGCGATCGAGTAGACGGAGGCGCGCCCGGCCGCGCCCGGCCGCGCCGGCGCGACACGAACAGCGACGCGCGCCCCTCCCCAACCCGGGGGATGCGACGCAGCGTGACAACTGCGTCACGCCGAAAAGGCCACCTGACGAATTTCCAGGTGGTTACGATGGGAATCCTGCTTTCAGCAGTCGGCAACCGGCCCCGCACGTGCGACTTCTCGACACCCGTTCGCCTTCGTCGCCCGCTCGCCGTGCGCTGCTCCAGGCCGCCGCTGGCGCAGTTGCATTCGGCACTGTCGCTGCCCATGCGCAACCGCTCGAAGTCGCTCTCGCCGGCTTCGCCTACGCAGGCGATGCCGCGTCGCTGCCGCAGCGCTTTCCCTATTCGCTCTCCTACGAGAAATCGCTGAAGGCATCGGGCAAGCCGGCCTACCTCAGGCTGCTCGACGCGATCGGTCAGAACCCGCCGTCGCAGCTCAAGCTCGTGGGCCAGATCGACGAGCTGAAGGGCCGCGATCAGGCGATCGCCGTCGCGCTCGTGATCGGCTCCGAGACGATCTCGGTCGAGCAGCTCGCCAGCCTGAGCAAGCTCTTCGTGCTGATCCGCGCGCAGGCGCTCTTCTTCGACTTCAAGTCGATGGCGATCGTGCGTGCGTACCCGATCAGCTTCGCCTACATCGACGTCTTCGACCGATTGCCCACCGACGACGAGGTGCGTGCGCGCGTGCGCGGCGTCTACGAAGGCGCGAGCGGCAAGCCCGGCATCCTCGCCCGCTTCGGCGCGACCTTCGCCAAGGCGACGCTGCCGACGCAGACCTCGCGCACGTTGCAGATCACGCGGATCGCGATCAAGCCCGAGGCGATGGGCAGCATCCCGGCGTACATCTCGAGCAGCGCCACGATCGCCGAGACCTGGGCCGCCGACCTCGTCGGCGAGGCCCTCTCGACGCGCGCCGGCGTGCCGATCGTCCCGTACGCCAAGGGCTATGCAATCGGCAACGTGATGTCGATGCGGATCTCCGACGGCGACGTCTACAACCTGAAGCTGCCCAAGCCCGACTACGAGATCAACGTCGAGCTCTCGGCGCTGAAGAAGATCGAGTACGGCCGGGCCGCGGCGGGCGCCAGCTTCATCTACGGCAGCTACGCGTCGATGAAGATCGAGGAGCCCGTCTCCGGCAAGGTCTACATGAACACGGCGCTGAAGAACGGCGAGGTCAAGCTCGTGCCGTCGACGCAGACCTACGTCGACGACTTTCCGGCCTACTACGACTCGGTCAACGGCATGTTCGTGAAGTTGTCGGAAGCGCTCGACGGACGCGGCAACGCGTGGGTCAAGACCGCGGCGGCCGCGCCCGACATCGACAAGCAGATCGCAGACACCAGGGAGCTCATCAGGCTATGCAAGTAATTCGCAAAATCTTCGTCGCGCTCTTCGCGCTGACCCTCGCCGCCGCGTTCGCGCCCGTCGCGCAAGCCCAGATCCAGCAAGCCCGCGGCAAGGCGACCGTGCCGTACGGCGGCCGCTCGCTCACGCCCGACGTCAAGGCCAAGGCCTTGCAGAACGCGCAGCTGAAGGCAGTCGAGACCTACTACGCCGAAGCCGGCGAGTCGGAGGCTGCGGCCTTCGACACGATGCGCGCCAAGATCATCGAGAACCCGGACCGCTACTTCCTCGACACGACCGTGCTCTCGGAAGACGACAACGCGGGCAGCAAGTCGTACACCGTCGCAGTGCGGGTCTCGCTCAACGTCGCCAACCTGAGAAACGACATCAAGGCCGGCTCGGCCGTCGGCAAGGCCGGGCGCACCGAGCGCTCTGCGCTCGCCTTTCTGTTCGTCTCGCGCGAGGTCGATTCGGTCTCGTCGTACGACCCGCGCATCAGCAAGCGCGTCGACACCACCGACCGCGCCGACGCGACGCTCTCGGCCACCGACAAGGGCCGCCAGAGCGAGAAGATCCGCGCCGGCAGCATCTCGACCGACGACGCGCGCACCCAGACCGGCAGCGCGAGCATCAACCGCTCGAGCACGATCGAGATCGGCGGCAAGACGACGCGGCGCTCCTCGGAGGCGACCTATCGCCTGTTCCCGAGCGCGAACCTCAACCAGGTGTTCACGCAGACCTTCTCGCGCGCCGGCTTCAAGGTCAACGAGGCCACGCTGGTCGAGCCCTATACCGGCGGCAAGTTCCGGGTCGCGCAGGTCGAGGACGACTACAAGGTCGGCAACGACCTGAAGGCGGCGACGATGCAGTCGATCGCGCTCGGCATGAAGAACGCGCAGATCCCGTACATCGCGCTCGGCACGCTCGACGTCGGCCTCGCCGACAAGGATCCGCAGACCGGCATGGCGCGCGTCGCGGTGACCGTGAACGCGCGCGTCCTCGACCTGACGCAGCAGATCCCCGACACGATCGCCTCCGTCGGCCCGGTGCAATACGCCGGCGTCGGCCCGACCGAGGACGAGGCGCGCACCGCAGCGCTCAAGCTCGCCGCCGCCAACGCAGCGCGCGAGCTCACAGCACAGCTCACCAACCTCGGCGTCAAGTGAGCGGGTCGCTCGACGCGATCTCTTCCCCTCTTCCACCCGTTCCCCGGAAAGCTCATCACATGAAGAAGCTCCTCGCGGCGCTCGCCACCGCGCTGCTCGTCCTCCCGTTCGCCGCGTCGGCGCAGTTCCCGTCGATCAAGAATCTGCCGAGCCTGCCCGGCATTCCCGGACTGCCCGGCGGCTCGGGCGGCGGTGACGCCGTCAGCGGCCAGAACGACGCCCTGGTGCGCGGCTACGTCGCCGCCAACAAGGACGTGCTGCTCGCCAACGCGCAGATGGCCGACGCGCTCGGACTGAAAGACGCCGCAGCGACCGCGCGCGCGACCGCCGATGCGCTCACCGACGGCGCGACCAAGGGCAACCTCGAAGACTCGAACAAGGCGGTCAGCGCCTCGACCGATGCCGTCTCCGCAGAGATGGCCAAGGGCCCGAAGCTCGACGCCGCGGCCAAGCAGACGTACTCGAAGGGCATGGCCCAGCTCGGCCAGGGCGTGCTGCGCTACATCGCGCTGGCCGGCCCGGCACAGTCGTTCTCGTCGAGCCTGAGGAACGCGTCGCCGATGATGCTGCCGAAGCTGCAGGCCGGCATCTACGTCGCCAGCCAGCTGCCCTCGGGCCTGAGCAATCTGGCGACCTCGATGAAGAGCGCGAGCGCGTTCGCCAAGAGCAACGACATCCCGGTTCCGCCCGACGCCACCAAGGCGATGGCCGCGCTCTGACCAGCGCCGCGCCGACAACCGCTGCAAGGAGGATGACGATGCATCGTCGATCGGTCGCAACGATGGTCCTCGCCGCGTTGGCGGTAGTCGCCGCAGGGTGCGACCAGAAGCCGGCCGCGCCGCCGCCGCCCGCCGCCGCGCCAGTGGCGGTCGCACGCGCGCCCCTCGCCAACACCGCGCCGGCGCCGGCCGCCGTCGAGGCGCCACCCTCTGCGCCGACGATGCCGGCTCTCGACGTCGGCAAGCTCGACACCGTCAAGGTCGTCTCCGACGGCTTCGGCGCGACCGCCTCCGATGCGGTCGGCGAGGCGATCCGGCTCGCGATCCTGCAGGTCAACGGCGTGGCGATGGAAGCGACGACGATCAGCGCCAAGCTCGGCGTCGACGTCGTCTCCGGCCAGTCGGCCGCGTCGCTGCGCGCCGAAGGCTTCGCCGAAGCCGTGCGCACGCGCTCGGGCGGCGTGATCCAGAACTTTCGCATCGTCGCGATGTCGGAGCCTGGCGCGCAAGGCACCTACAAGGCGACGATCCAGGCCAGCATCGCGCGCTTCGTCGCGCCGGCCGAGCTGAAGAAGGTCAAGCTCGTCGTCGCGCCGCTGCGCTTCGACAAGGCCTCGATCCCGATCGGCGACCGCATGGTGCCGGCTCGCGATGTCGGCATCGAGTTGCGCCAGCGCATCCAGGACGCGCTCGTCGGCACCGGCCGCTTCGCCGTGCTCGATCGCGAGTTCAGCCCCGAGATCGAGCAGGAGCTCGACATGATCGGCAGCGGTCAGTCGCCGGTGGCCGAGATCACCAAGCTCTCGCAGGCGGTGCCCGCCGACCTCATCTGGACCGGCCGCATCAACGGCCTGGCCTACGTCCGCCATGCGCAGCAGCTGCGCATCTCCGACCGCGAGCTGGTGAGCTACTCGGGCGGCTGGTCGGTGTCGCAGAAGATGGTCAACGTCGCGACGCGCCAGGTGATGACGTCGGAGACGCTGCGCGGCAACGCGCCTTCGGTCGCGCCGACGACGCTCAGCCGCGGCGTCAACTCCAACAAGATTCTCGGCGGCATGGCCGACGACCTCGTCAACAGCGTCGTCGCGTCGATCCTGCAGCGCACGTTCCCGGTCACCGTCGTCGCGCTGACCGGTGCCGACGTCGTCTTGAGCCAGGGTGGCCTGGCGCTCAAGCCCGGGTCGCGCTACGCGATGGTCACGATGGGCGCCGAGCTGAAGGATCCGCAGACCGGGCAGAGCCTCGGCCGCATGGAGGCGCCGTGCTGCGAGCTCGTTGTCGACCGCGTCACGCCCAATCTCTCCTACGGCCACATCGAGGGCGCAGCCGCGCTGCCCGCCGGCCTCGCGCCGAGTGCGCTGCAGGTGAGGGAGCAATTGCCCGCCCGTGCTGCCGCGGTGGCCGTCGGTGGCGCGACGCCGCCGACCGGCGCCGCGCCGGTGCGGCGCAGCGGCAGGCCGGCGCGCCCCGACGACGGCGCACCCGTGCCCGCCGACAAGAAGAACGACGACAAGTGGTGAGCCTTCGCCACCGCTTCGACACCGAGGACCGACCGATGATGTTCACCCGCCGCGGCCTGCTCGCCTGCTTCACCACTCTCCTGCTCGCCGCCTGCGCGACGCCGTCGGCACCGCCGCGCGTCAACGTCGCAAGCGTCCAGCGCATCGAAGGCGGCTCGATGGAGCTGCGCTTCCTCGCCCGGCTGCGCGTGCAGAACACGAACGAGGCGCCGATGGAGTTCAGCGGCGCCACCGCCGAGCTGAAGCTCTACGGCAAGGTCATCGGCGTGGGCGTGAGCGATAGCCGCGGCTACGTGCCGCCGTTCGGCGAGACCTTCGTCGAGATTCCGATCACCGTGAGCGGTATCGGCGACGTGCGCCAGGCGATCGGCCTCTACGGCGCGCCCGACCGCAAGCTCGACACGGTGCTCACCGGCCGCCTCGCTGGCTCGCGTTTCGAGAACCTCACCTTCGAGTGGCGCGGCGAGCTCGCGATGCCGCTGCCGCGCGGGTCCTGAACCGGGTCGATCGAGCTTCCCGTGCCGCGCTGCGGCTTGCGAGTGCAGGTCAGGCAGTGACGGGCGCCGCCGCCTCGCTCGCCTTGGCCCGCGGCGGCCGCATCAGCGGCAGCAGCAGCAGGCCGAACAGGCCGACGATCGAGTCGAGCAGCAGCGTCGACGGATAGCCGATGCGCTCGACCGCCCAGCCCTGCCAGGTCGAGGTGTACGAGATGCACAGGTTCAGGAGCGCCATGTAGGCCGTGAACTGGGTCGCCGCGACGGCCGGTGTCGTGATGTCCATATAGAGGGCCGTGCGGATGCCGTAGTACAGGCCCTGGAAAATGTTGTAGATGATCGTCGCGGCCCAGAAGGTGATGAGCAGCCACTGCGACGGATGCGGCCGGTTCGGCGCGTTGATGTCGACCGGCTCGATCCAGCCGGCCTTCCACATCACCCAGGCGAGCCAGAGCGTCGGCAGGACGGTGAGGAAGACGAAGAGCGCGAGCGTGCGGCGCCGGCCGAAGCGGTCGGAGAGCCAGCCGCCGAGGATGCAGAACGGCGCGTAGATCACTGTCGAGATCAGGTTGAGCTGGGCGATCTCGTTGTCGTCGAGGCCGAGCTCGACGGCGAGGTTCGACTGCAGCGCGAGGCTGAGCGCATACGCGCCCGCCGGCAGCAGCGCCGCGAGCACGCCGACCAGTGCGGCGCGCGAGCCGGTGAACGCGGTCCAGGCCTCGCTGACGAAGCGCTTGAGCTCGACCGCGATGTTGCGGGCCGCGTGGATCTTCGCCTCGGCCGCCGTCATCGCGGTCTCGCGCAGCGGCAGGACGACGAAGAGCGTGATCACGAAGATCG
>JAYTHL010000292.1:0-4487 GCA_043732605.1 Rhizobacter sp.
GCGACGTTTCGCCGGCCCGACTTCACCACCGTTCGCCTTCGCGAGTGTCGAGCAACGGCCGCAGGCGCGCAGCGATGGCTTCCCGCGCCCGAAAGATCCGCGAACGCACGGTTCCGATCGGGCAATTCATGATCTCGGCGATTTCCTCGTAGCTGAGGCCATCGATCTCGCGCAGCGTGATCGCCTGGCGCAAGTCTTCGGACAAGGCTTCGACCGCAAAGTTCACCGCCGCCGCGATTTGCTTGCTCGCGAGCACCGCTTCCGGCGTGGCGCTGTCGCTCGGCTCGTCCTGGACGCGCGGCCCATCGTCGTCCTCGTCGCGGCCGGCGCGGGCCGATTCGGTGACCAGCGGGTCGCGCTTGAGCTCCATCAGCGCCTTCTTGGCCGTGTTGACGGCGATGCGGTAGAGCCAGGTGTAGAAGGCGCTGTCGCCGCGGAACTGCGGCAGCGCCCGGTAGGCGCGGATGAAGGTTTCCTGGGCGATGTCGGGCACGAGATCGACGTCGCGGACCATGCGGCCGATCAGCCGCTCGATCCGGCGCTGGTACTTGACGACCAGCATCTCGAACGCCTTGACATCGCCCTGCTTGACGCGCTCGACGAGCGGCGCGTCGGCGTCCGGAGCATTCATTCAGCGAGGGGCTCGTTCGCCGCGGCTGCATCCGCCACGGGCCTCGGCGCATGGACGGCGCAGCGCAGCGCGTGCCAGTCGGCTTCCAGTCCGCGACGCTGCACCGGCAGCCAGCGGCGCGAGGCGTCGCCGCCGGTGAGGGTCAACAGGAGAAAGGAGCCGAGATCGACGGCGACCGTCAACGTGCCCGATTCGACGCGCTCGACACCGCCGCGGCGTGACGTGAACGTCCAGCCGCCGTCGCTGCAGGCCAGCGTGCCGGGCTCGACCCGCGCGAGCGACATGGCGAGCAGCGCGGACAGAATCGCCATCGCCGCGGCGATCGCCGCGATCAGCGCCGATCCATTCGAGCCGGTCGCGAGCGCGAGACCGCCCCAGGCGGCCATCGCCGCGATCGCCGTCGCCGCGACCGCGAAGACGGCCGAGCGCCAGACGCCGAATCGGCGCAGCTCGACGAGGCAGGAAAGACGTGCGCGCATCGCGGACGGGCTCGCAGCCGGGCGACGCGGCCGAAGCGCTCAGATGCGCTTGAACACCAGGGTGCCGTTGGTGCCGCCGAAACCGAAGTTGTTCTTCACGGCGTACTGGATCTTCATCTCCCGCGCGGTGTTGGCGCAGTAGTCGAGATCGCACTCGGGATCCTGGTTGAAGATGTTGATCGTCGGCGGCGAGATCTGCTCGTGCAGCGCCATCACGGTGAACACCGACTCGATCCCGCCGGCGCCGCCGAGCAGGTGCCCGGTCATCGACTTGGTCGAGTTGACGACGAGCTTCCTGGCGTGGTCGCCGAATGCCAGCTTGATCGCGTTGGTCTCGTTGACGTCGCCGAGCGGCGTCGACGTGCCGTGGGCGTTGAGGTACTGGATGTCGTCGGCGTTGAGCGCCGCCGAGCGCAGCGCGGCGAGCATCGAGCGCTTCGGGCCGTCGACGTTCGGCGCGGTCATGTGGAACGCGTCGGCGCCCATGCCGAAGCCGACGAGTTCGGCGTAGATCTTCGCGCCGCGTCGCTTGGCATGCTCGTACTCCTCGAGCACGAGCACGCCCGCGCCTTCCCCGAGGACGAAGCCGTCGCGATCCTTGTCCCACGGCCGCGAGGCGGTCGCAGGATCGTCGTTGCGCGTCGACAGCGCCCGCGCCGCCGCGAAGCCGCCGATGCCGAGCGGCGACACCGTCGCTTCCGAGCCGCCCCCGATCATCACGGCGGCGTCGCCGTGCTCGATCAGCCGACCGGCCATGCCGATCGAGTGCAGGCCGGTCGTGCAAGCGGTGACGATCGCCAGGTTCGGACCCTGGAAGCCGAACATGATCGAGACGTGGCCCGAGATCATGTTGATGATCGACGCCGGCACGAAGAACGGCGTGATCCGGCGCGGGCCGCGCTTCTCGAGCTCGGCCTTGGTGTCCTCGATCAGCGGCAGACCGCCGATGCCCGAGCCGACGAGGCAGCCGATGCGCTGCGCTTCCTCTTCGCCGAGCTCGGCGTTGGTCGGCAGGCCGGCGTCGCGCACCGCCTGAATCGATGCCGCCAGACCGTAGTGGATGAACGTGTCCATGTGACGCGCATCCTTGGCCGGGAAATACTCCTCGACGTTGAAGCCCTTCACCTCACCGGCGAAACGGCAGGCGTAGGCGGACGCGTCGAAGCGGGTGATGTCGGCGATGCCCGACCGCCCCTCGACCACGTTCTTCCAGCCCGCCGAGACGCTGTTGCCGACCGGACTGATCAGGCCGAGGCCGGTGACGACGACACGTCGCTGGTTCATGAGCGCTGAAACCGATCGCTGCGGCTCAGGCCGCCTTCTGGTGCTTCTGGGCGTAGTCGATCGCGAGCTGGACGGTCGTGATCTTCTCGGCTTCCTCGTCGGGGATCTCGATGCCGAATTCGTCCTCGAGCGCCATCACGAGTTCGACCGTGTCGAGCGAATCGGCGCCCAGATCGGCGACGAACGCCTTCTCGTTCGTAACGTCGGCTTCGGGAACGCCGAGCTGCTCGGCGATGATCTTCTTGACTCGTGCTTCTATGTCGCTCATGACTCCTCCGGGAGTGTGTGAAAAAGTAGACGCGGATTCTAAGGCGCGGGGATTCGGCAACCGGGGTACCCGGCGCGGCGTCAGGACATCAGCATGCCGCCGTTGACTTGCAACTCGGTGCCGGTGATGTAGCCGGCGTCGCTCGACGCGAGAAAGGCGACCGCATGCGCCACTTCCGCGGCCTGCCCCAACCGGCCGAGCGGAATCTGTGCGAGGAGCGCGATCTTTTGCGCCTCGGCGAGCGCGTGCGTCATGTCGGTCTCGATGAAGCCGGGCGCGACGCAGTTGACCGTGATGCCGCGGCTGCCGAGCTCGCGCGCCAGCGACCGGGTCATGCCGGCGACACCGGCCTTGGCGGCGGCGTAGTTCGCCTGGCCGGCGTTGCCGCTCGCGCCGACCACCGACGTGATGTTGACGATGCGGCCGTAGCGCTGCTTCATCATCGGCCGGATCGCGGCACGGCTGGTGCGAAAGACCGCCGTCAGGTTGGTCGCGACGACGGCGTCCCAGTCGTCGTCCTTCATGCGCATCGACAGCATGTCGCGCGTGATACCGGCGTTGTTGACGAGCACGTGGAGCGCGCCGAAGTCGCGCACGATGGTGTCGACGGCGGCGTTCACGGCGGCGCCGTCGGTGACGTCGAGGACGATGCCGCGGCTGCCGGCGAACGGCGCGAGCGCCTCGGTGATCGCTTCGGCGCCGACCGGCGTCGTCGCCGTGCCGACGACGCGAAAGCCCTTCGCGCCAAGCGCGAGCGCGATCGCGCGCCCGATGCCGCGAGACGCGCCCGTGACCAGCGCGACCTGCGCCTCCACTGGCGTGCCGCTCATTGCAGGAGGGCCGAGGCCGCGGCCAGGCTGGCGGGGTCGTACACCGCAGCCGACACCGCATCGGGCTCGACGCGCTTGACCAGTCCCGCGAGCACCTTGCCCGGCCCGCACTCGAAGATGTGCGAGACCTCGCGCGCGCGGATTGCCCGGATCGTCTCGACCCAGCGCACCGCGCCGAAGGCCTGGCGAAAGAGCGCCTCGCGGATCGCCGCCGGCTCGCTCTCGCTCTTGACGTCGATGTTGTCGATCACCGGAATGAACGGCGCGTCGAACGGCGTCGTGGCGAGGCGCTCGCGCAGTCGATCGGCCGCGGGCTTCATCAACGACGAGTGAAACGGCGCCGAGACCGCGAGCGGCAGCGCGCGCTTCGCGCCTGCCGCCTTGAGCAGCTCGCACGCCCGGTCGACCGCGTGCTTGCTGCCGGCGATCACGGTCTGCTTCGGGTCGTTGAAGTTGGCCGCCTGTACGGTCTCGCCGGTCTCGCGCGCGGCCTGGATGCAGCCGGCGCTCACGGCATCGGCATCGAGGCCGAGGATCGCCGCCATCGCGCCGACCCCGACCGGCACGGCGTCCTGCATCGCCTGGGCGCGAAACCGCACCAGCGGCAAGGCGTCGGCGAAGCTCAACGCGCCGGCCACGACCAGCGCCGTGTACTCGCCGAGCGAATGGCCGGCCACGACGGCAGGCGCGTGATGCGTCTCCTGGAGCCAAGCGCGGTAGCAGGCGACGCCGGCAGTGAGCATCACCGGCTGGGTGTTGGTCGTCAGGTCGAGCTGCTCCTTCGGGCCCTCGCGGATCAGCCGGGCGACGTCGACATCGAGCGCGGACGAGGCTTCGGCGAGCGTCTCACGCACCGCCGGGTGATCGCCCCACGCGTCGAGCATGCCGACGGACTGCGAGCCCTGGCCGGGGAAGACGAAAGCGAACGGAGTCATGGCGTGGCGATGAGGTCGAAGGTCGACGCGCTCAGTAGTCGAACAGGGTCGCGCCCCAGG
>JAYTHL010000293.1:0-4467 GCA_043732605.1 Rhizobacter sp.
TTCCCGCTCTTCTTCCGGCGACATTGCCATCGCATGCTCCTTGTGAACCCGTTCGACACCTCGAGCGGCCGAGGCCTCCAAATGTCAAAGTGATATCACCTTAGTAGCATGCGGCGATGGCATCAAGCCGTTTCGGCGTCGTCTTCGAAGGCGGTGATGCCGAGCAGCGCCGGGTCGCCGCGGCCGAGGCGCACCAGGGTGGCGACGGCGCCGGTCAGGTCGATCACCGTCGTTGGCTGCATCGCGCAGGCCCCGGCATCTACGATCGCCTGGACCGACTTCTCGAAGCGCTCGCGGATCTCCCGGGGGTCGTTCATCGGCTCGCTTTCGCCGGGCGCGATCAGGGTCGTGGCGAGCAGAGGCTGGCCCAGCAGCGCGAGCAATGCGCTGGTGACGGCATGGTCGGGCACGCGCAGGCCGATGGTGCGGCGGGACGGATGCGAGAGGCGACGCGGCACTTCCTTGGTCGCCTCGAGGATGAAGGTGAAAGGCCCCGGTGTCGCGAGCTTGAGGAGGCGGTACTGGCGGTTGTCGACGCGCGCATAGCTCGCGAGCTCGGAGAGATCGCGGCAGAGCAATGTCAGGTGGTGGCGGTCGTCGACTTCGCGGATCCGGCGCAGATGCTCGGCCGCGGCCTTGTCGTCGAGATGGCAGGCGAGCGCGTAGCTCGAGTCGGTCGGGATCGCGGCGACGCCGCCGTCGCGCAGGATCTGCGCCGCCTGCTTGAGCAGGCGCGGTTGCGGATTGACAGGATGGACTTCGAAGTACTGGGACATGCCTCGATTGTCGGCGCCAGCGTCGTTCGTCGCACGCGGCGCAACGCGCGACTCCGCGATCCGCGCGGACGCGCCGGAGGCTTCAGGACGCGCCGGAGATGCGCGCCACCAGCGCCTCCCACACCGGCGTCAGGCCTGCCGGCAGCGGCGGCAGGCCGCCGAGGTCGATGCGGCTCTCGCCCGGGCTGTGGAAGTCGCTGCCGCGCGAGGCGAGCAGGTCGAACTCCTTCGCCGTCCCGGCGTAGCGGACGGCCTCGGCCGCCGTGTGGCTGCCGGTGACGACCTCGACGCCGCGTCCGCCGTGCGCCTTGAACTCGCAGAAGAGGGCGTACTCCTCGTTCGGCGTGAACTTGTAGCGGGCCGGATGGGCGACGACGGCGACACCGCCCGCGTCGACGATCCAGCCCACGGCGTTCTTCAGCGTCGCCCAGCGGTGCGGCACGAAGCCGGGCTTGCCCTCGATCAGGAAGCGCCGGAAGACCTCGTGCGTGTCGGCGCAGACGCCGCTCTCGACCAGGTGCCGCGCGAAGTGCGTGCGCGAAATCAGGTCGGGGTTGCCGACGTACTGCAGCGCGCCCTCGAACGCGCCGTCGATGCCGACCTTGGCCAGCTCGGCCGCCATCTCGCGCGCGCGCGCCTCGCGACCGCCGCGCGTGGCCGCCAGGCCCTGGTGCAGGGCCGCGTCGTCGCTGTCGATGCCGAGGCCGACGATGTGCACGGTGGTGTCTGCGAAGGTCACCGAGATCTCGACGCCGGTGAGATACGGCAGCGCGACAGCGTGCGCCGCGGCACGCGCTTCATCCTGGCCGCCGAGCTCGTCGTGGTCGGTGAGCGCCCAGAGTTCGACGCCGTTGGCCTTCGCGCGCGCAGCGAGCGCGTCGGGTGCGAGCGTGCCGTCGGAGACGGACGAGTGGCAGTGGAGGTCGGCGTTCACGGATTCTCGGGTGTCACCGCATCATATTCGCGTGACGCCTCACGCGCTGTCGGCCACGCGCTCGGCGTGCGGGCTTCCCGCTCAGGCGAGGGGCTCGACCGCGACGACGATCATCTGCACGCGCTCGATGCCGTTGTAGGCGTCGAGGCCGAGGCGCCAGGCAAGGCGCACGCGCTCGCTGACGGGCTCGATCCGGCCGAACCAGATCGCGTCGCGGACGACGCCGCCGACGCGCACCGCGAGCTTCAGGTGCTTCTCGCCGACGAGGCGCTGCGAGACGACGTCGACGGCGTCGCAGAACACCGGCGCGTCGAAGGCCGCGCCCCAGACCTGGTCGTCGAGGAGGCGCGCGGTGGCGACGTCGAAGTGCTCGGCGGCGAGCGGACCGTCGCCGAGGACGATGCGCTCGGCTGCACCGGCACCGAGGCCTTCGCTCGCGACGAGCTGCAAGGCACTGCGGAAGGCCTCGAAATCCACGCGCGCGATGGTGCAACCGGCGGCCATCGCGTGGCCGCCGAAGCGCACGAGCAGCTCGGGATGGCGCTTGCTGACGAGATCGAGCGCGTCGCGCAGGTGGAAGCCCTCGATCGATCGGCCCGAGCCTTTGAGCGCGCCGTCCTGGCCGAGCGCGAATACGAAGGTCGGGCGGTGGACGCGATCCTTCAGGCGCGAGGCGATGATGCCGACGACGCCTTCATGGAACGACGGATCGAAGATCGCAAGCGCGGGCGCGATCTCGCCGGTGAGCGCGAGGGCGCGATCCACCTGCGCTTCGGCGTCGTCGCGCATCCCGGCCTCGAGCGTGCGCCGCTCGCGGTTCATCCCGTCGAGCAGGGTCGCGAGCTCGAGGGCATGCGACGGGTCGTCGGCGAGCAGGCATTCGATGCCGAGCGTCATGTCGGCGAGACGGCCGGCAGCGTTGAGACGCGGGCCGATCGCGAAGCCGAAGTCGCCGGCGCTCGCCTGGCGCGGATCGCGTCCCGCCACGGTGAAGAGCGCCGCGACGCCGGCTTGCATGCGACCGGCGCGAATGCGCTTCAACCCCTGCGCGACGAGGCATCGGTTGTTGCGGTCGAGGCGGACGACGTCGGCGACGGTGCCGAGCGCGACCAGATCGAGCAGCGCATCGAGCCGCGGCTGGTCGGCGACGTCGAACTCGCCGCGCTCGCGCAGCTCCGCGCGCAATGCGAGCAACACGTAGAAGACGACGCCGACGCCGGCCAGCGACTTGCTCGCGAACGTGCAGTCCGGCTGGTTCGGATTGACGATGACGTCGGCCTCGGGCAGCACGGCACCATGGTCGCCCTGCACCGGCAAATGGTGGTCGGTGATCACGACCGCGAGGCCGTGCGACTGCGCGTGGGCGACGCCGGCGAGGCTGGCGATGCCGTTGTCGACGGTCATCAGCACGTCGGCGTGCTGCGCGAGCGCGAGGTCGACGATCGTCGGCGTCAGGCCGTAGCCGTGCAGGCGCCGGTCGGGGACGACGTAGCCGAGAGTCGCCGGATCGGCCCCGAGCATGCGCAGGCCGCGCAGCGCGACGGCGCACGCGGTCGCGCCGTCGCAGTCGTAGTCGGCGACGACGCAGATCCTGCTGCCGGCGCCGATCGCGTCGGCGAGCAGCACTGCGGCATCGCCCGCGCCGAGCAGGCTGGTCGGCGGCAGCAGGCGGCCGAGCGAATCGTCGAGTTCGTCGGCGCTCTTCACGCCGCGCGCCGCGAACAGGCGCGCCAGCAGCGGATGCAGCCCCGTCTGCTCGAGCGCCCACGCGGTGCGCGGCGGGACGTCGCGGGTGACGAGTCGGGACGGGGTCATGGCAGCGTCCTCACAGCGCGGCGAGGAATTCGTGCGCCGGCCGCCTGCGGCCGGCGCCGCGCAGCTTCTGCCAGACGCTGCGGGTCTGCGACTCGAAGCGCGCGGCGACGCGTTCGCCGCACAGGGT
The DNA here is from genome assembly GCA_043732605.1 of Rhizobacter sp. Taxonomy (GTDB): domain Bacteria; phylum Pseudomonadota; class Gammaproteobacteria; order Burkholderiales; family Burkholderiaceae_C; genus Schlegelella_A. The sequence goes on from JAYTHL010000293.1 coordinate 3,653, forward strand.
GAGCGTCGCGTCGCGGTCGCCGCCGCGCGTGCGGTCGAGCAGGTTGGAGATCGCGCCGCCGTCGAGCGCCTGCCAGGCCTCGGCCCACGCGGCCCAGTCGCCGGCGAGCAACGGCGCGCGCAATCCGGCCGCGATCTCTGGCGTGCTCGATGCCGGCGCCGGTTGCAGGCGACCGCAGCCGCTCAGCCAGAACGAGTTGACGGCGAGCGCGCCGCGCTGCTCGCGCGCCTCGTTGACCTCCTGCGTGTAGAAGACGAGCTGGGCTTCGCTCTGCAGCCGGCGCACGAGGCTCAGGGTCGCGCTCTTGCCGGCGGCGTCGCTACCGGTCGCCGACGCGCGTAGCCAGCGATCGACGCCGCGATTGACGACACGGTCGATCGACGCCGTCGCGAAGCCTTGCAGGTCGGCGCGCGCCGCATACCAGCGGCCTGCGGCGCCCCACGCGACCGCGAAGCCTTCGCTCGCGAACAGGTCCTCGACGACATCGAACAGAGCTCGCGATTCCGCGTCGCCGAGATCGAGCTCGGCCGGATCGATCAGCGTCACGTGATCGCGCCCGATCTGCCAGTGCGCGGGCGTGAGCAAGGCCCAGGCGCGGTCGCCAACGGCGATGCCGTCGTCGGCCGCGGCGTGGGCCGCGAAGGGCAGGGCGCCGTCAGCGCCTTGCCAGCCCCAGGTCGCGGCCAACGCGCGCTCGTGCGGCGGCGAGAAGGTGAGCTCGTCGCCTTCGTCGCGGCCGGCCGGCGTCAACAGCGCCAGCAGGCTTTCCAGGCGTGGCAGCGCGAGATCGCGCAGCACGTGCTGGCAGGCCTCCG
>JAYTHL010000294.1:0-13828 GCA_043732605.1 Rhizobacter sp.
GATGCTGGCCGATCGAGCGCGCGAGCTCGATCGAGTCCTCGAGCGCGAGCTTGGTGCCCGAGCCGATCGAGAAGTGCGCGGTGTGGGCGGCGTCGCCCATCAGCACGATGGGCACTCGGCCGTGCGCGCCATCGAGCCAATGCACCCAACGCTCGCAGACGACGCGCGGGAACTTGATCCACTGCGTCGAGCCGCGCAGATGGGACGAATTCGAGAGCAGCTTGTGGCCGTCGAGCTGCTTCGCGAAGAGCTTCTCGCAGAACGCGATCGCTTCTTCCTTCTCCATCGTCTCGAGGCCGGCGGCGCGCCACACCGGCTCGGGCGTCTCGACGATGAAGGTCGAGTGCGTGTCGTCGAAGCGATAGGCGTGCGCCTGGAACCAGCCGTGCTCGGTCTTCTCGAACGCGAAGGTGAAGGCGTCGAAGAGCTTGGTCGTGCCGAGCCAGACGAAGCGGCACAGCCGCATGTCGATGTCGGGCTTGTAGGTGTCGGCGTACTGCGTGCGCACGCGGCTGTTGAGGCCGTCGCTCGCGATCACGAGGTCGGCATCGGGGAAGTCGGCGGCCGACTTCACGTCGGTCGAGAAGACGAGCTCGACCCCGACTTCCTCGCAACGCTCCTGCAGGATGTTGAGCAGGCGCTTCCTGCCGATGCCGCAGAAGCCATGGCCGCCCGACGTGATCTTCGCGCCGCGGATGTTGACCTCGATGTCGTCCCAGTGGTTGAACGCATCGAGGATCTTGGCCGCGCTGATCGGATCGGCGACCTGCAGGTTGCCGAGCGTCTGGTCGGAGAAGACGACGCCCCAGCCGAAGGTGTCGTACGGCAGATTGCGCTCGACGACGCGCACGCGATGCGACGCGTCTTGCTGCTTCATGAGCAGCGCGAAGTAGAGGCCGGCGGGGCCGCCGCCGATGGAGACGATGTTCATCGAGCCCCGATTTTCGCCCGTCGGGCGCCCGGGCGCATCACCGTCACTCGGGGATCAGGTGCCACACGCCGTCCTTGAGCTGCATCAGCTCGCGGCCGCGCTTGTCGAAGCCTGAGTGGTCGGCGGCCGTCATGTTGTAGACGCCCTGCGTGCCGACGAGCTCCTTGGTCTGCTCGAGCGCATCGCGCAGCGCCGAGCGGAACTCGGGCGTGCCGGGCTTGGCCTTGGCAGCGGCGATCGGCACGGCCTTTTGCAGCAGGAGACCCGCGTCGAAGACGTTGGCGCCGAAGGTCGCGGGCTTGGAGCCATACATCTTCTCGTAGGCCGCGATGTAGTCGATCGCGACCTTCTTCGACGGGTTGCTGTCGGGCATCTCCGGCAGCACCAGCATCAGGCTCGCGGCCATCACCGCGCCGTCGACCAATCTGCCGCCGAGGCGCATGAAGTCGGGCGTCGCCGCGCCGTGGGTCTGGTAGATCTGGCCCTTGTAGCCGCGCTCGACCAGCGTCGTGTGCGGCAGCACCGTGCCGCCGCCGGCCGCACCGACGAGCACCGCGTCGGGATTGGCGGCGATGATCTTGGTCGCCTGGCCGAGCACGCTCTGGTCGCCGCGCGCGTAGCGCTCGTTGGCGACCAGCTTGATGCCGGCCTTCTCGGCCATCGGCACGAAGGTGCGGTACCAGGATTCGCCATAGGCATCGTTGAAGCCGATGAAGCCGACCGTCTTCACGCCCTTCTTCGCCATGTGCGCGACGATCGCCTGCGAGATCAGGTCGTCGTTCTGCGTCGTCTTGAAGACCCAGGCCTTCTGCGCGTCCATCGGCAGCACGACCGCGGGCGTGCCGACCGGCGCGAGCATCGGCGTCTTGGCCTCGGCGACGAACTGGATCGTGCCCATCGCGTTTGGCGAGCCGGAGGGCCCGATGATCGCGTCGACCTTGTCCTCGGCGAGCAGCTTCTTGACGAGCGCGACCGACTGGGTCGGGTCGGACGCGTCATCGTAGATCACGTACTCGATCGTGATGTCGCCGATCTTCTTCGGTAGCAGCGCCCCGGTGTTCTTCTGCGGGATGCCGACGACCGCTGTCGGGCCGGTCGACGAGGCGATCAGGCCCACCTTCATCTGCGCGTGCGCGGCGAAGGCGAAGAGCGCCGCGGCGAGCGCGACGGTCCAGCGGGTCGGATGCGATGTCAGGGTCATGGCGTGAATCCTCGAGGTGCGAAGTTTAAAAGACGGAAGGATCGGAGCGGGATCAGAGCGACAGGCCGCCGACGCTGGTGCCGCCGCAGACGTAGAGCACCTGGCCGGTGACGAAGTCGTTGCCGGGATCGGCGAAGAACGAGACCGCGCGCGCGACGTCGTCGGCCTCGCCGAGGCGGCGCACGGGCACCGACGCGGCGAGATCCCTTTCGCGCTCGCTGCCGGCTGCAATGACGTCGTGGAACATGGCGGTGCGGATCGGCCCGGGGGCGACGACGTTGGCCGTGATGCCTTCGGGCCCGAGCTCGAGCGACCAGGTGCGCGCCATGCCGATCAGGCCGGCCTTGGTCGCGGAATAGGCGGTGCGCGTCGGCAGGCCGAGCGCGGCGCGCGACGCGATCATCACGATGCGGCCGAAATGCGCGGCGCGCATCGCCGGCAACGCCGACTGCACGAGCGCGATCGCGCTGCCGAGATGGAGCTCGACGAGCGCGTCGAGATCGGAGAGCTGCACGTGGGCAAGCGACGCCGCGCGGATCGCGCCGGCGTTGTGCACGATGGTCGTCGGCGCGAAGCGACGCGCGACCTCGGCCGCCGCCTGCGCGGTCGCGGCGCGGTCGACGAGGTCGACCTCGATCGCGTGCAGGCGCGGGTGACGGGCCGTGCCGGCGGCGCGGTCGAGCGAGATCACCATAGCGCCCTCGCCCAGCAGCCGCTCGCAGATTGCGCGGCCGATGCCGGCGCTGCCGCCGGTGACGAGCGCGACGCGGTCGCCTGAGTGGCTCACGCCGCGTCCTCCACGAGCGCGAGCACCCGCAGCGGGCTGCCGCTGCCCTTCTCGATCTTGAGCGGCGGGCAGATCAGCAGCGCGCCGGTCGGCGGCAGCAAGTCGAGATTGGCGAGGCACTGCAGGCCGTAGCGCCCTGCGCCATGCATGTAGTAGTGGCATGGATACGGCGGGCGCAGGTGATAGCCCTGGCCGGCGTCGGTGCCGATCGCCTCCGAGCCGAAGCCGAGCACGCCGCGCTCCTCGACCAGGAAGCGCACCGCCTCGGTCGACGGGCCGGGCGTGTGTTGCCCCGTCTCGTCGAAGTTCTGGTACGCCTCGGGGTCCTTGCGCTTCGACCAGTCGCTGCGCATCAGGAACCACGCGCCTTCGGGGATGCGGCCGTGCGCCGACTCGAAGGCCTCGATGTCGGCGACGGTGAGCAGGTAGTCGGGATCGGCCGCGACTTGCGCCGAGCAGTCGATCACGCAGGCCGGCGCGACGAAGTGCTCGGCGGGAATCGTGTCGACCGAGTTGTTGGCGAGGTCGCGGCCCGAGATCCAGTGGATCGGCGCGTCGAAGTGCGTGCCGGTGTGCTCGCCGCAGGAGAAGTTGTTCCAGTACCAGCCGGGGCCGCGCGCGTCGTAGTGCGAGATCTCCTCGATCCGGAACGGCAAGCACTGACCCATCTCGGGAGGCAGCGCGATCTGCGGGAACTCGGGCGAGAGCGTTTGCGTCAGGTCGACGACGCGGATGCGCCGGGACGCCAGCGCAGCGGCCAGCTGGGCGAGCAGCGGAAGCTGGCCGGACGCTTGCGGCCGGGCACCCGCCGCGCGCGGGGCCGCAGCCACGGCGGCGTCGGGCGAGGAAGATGTCATGGAGTCGATGGTCGTCTCACGCACCCGCGCTGTCAACGCACCACTCGCCGCGCGACCACGCGGTGTTGGAGTTGTTGACAACAGCTGCGGTTGTTGGCATATTGTCCAACATGAAGGCGACGCTGATCGCGCAGACCCGTGTCGTGTATTCGGTGCGCTCTTTCGCCGAGCTGGTTCTCTGGCGCGTCCCCGGTGCGGTCCGGGGATCGGAGCACGACTTCAAATATCGGCTGGCGTACGTGGTCGACGGCGTCTGCGTCGTCCGCTACGACAACGAAGTCGGCAAGGGCGACCACCGCCACGTGGGCGGCGGCGAAAGCGCGTATCGATTCAGCACGCCGGCACGCTTGCTGGCGGATTTCCAGGCGGACATCGCGAGGTGGAACGATGAAGACAGTGGTCCTTGAAGTGCGCTCCGCCGATGCGTCGATGGCGGCGTTCGCGCAGTCCTGGAAGGCCGGCAAGACCGAGCGCAGCGCGCGGATCGCCTTTTCGACGCCTGAGCTGCTTTGGCAGGTGCTCACAGCCAAGCGCTGGGAGCTGCTGAAGGTCTTGTGCGGCGCGGGGGCCATGTCGATCCGCGAAGCTGCACGCCGGGTCGGACGCGACGTCAAGGCCGTTCACGCGGACGTCAGCGCCCTGCTCGATGCCGGCGTCCTCGATCGCGCGGAGACCGGCGGCATCGTCTTCCCGTTCGACGCGGTCAAGGTCGAGTTTCTTATCGAAGCCGCGTAGCGAGGTGCGCGCGGCGACCCGCGCGCGCCTCGCTGCTGCCGTCAGCGCCGGTCGATCATCGCGAACGCCGTCGCCCACGGGCTCGGCGCAAGGAAGCCCTCGCCGCAGTCGTCGCCGAGGCTGGTCGACGCCACCTGCGTCACCGCGTCGAGCAGCGACTGGCTGAAGCGCTGGGCGTCGGCGAAACCGAGCCTGGCCTTGACGTCGTGGTTGACGTCGCGGGCGACGCCGCCGGACGACAGGATGAACTTGTCGAAGTACTGCGTCTCGGCGACGAGCGCGACCTTCTGCGCGGCGAGATACGCGGTCAGCGCATCGTCCTTGAACGGATACGGCATCCCGGGCCAGAACGGATTGAAGAGGCCGTCCCAATGGCTCGGCAGATAGGCCTTCGGATGGATCACCGGCACGACCATCTGCGCGACCGGCTGGCCGCCTGTGGCGATCCACGCGTCGACCGACGTGAGGCCGGCGTCCTTCATCGCCGCGGCGAGGTTGCCGAGCGGCGAGCCGAAGCTCTGGCCGTCGACGACGACGTCCTTGTCGAGGTCGAACGCGCTCGCCGAATTGTTGACGAAGAACGAGAGCTTGCCCTCGGGCGAGTCGACCGTGAACAGGAAGGCGCGGTTGCCGCCGCCATTGGGATAGTCCTCGCCGACGCCGGCGCGCAGGCCGCCGGTGGCCGCGTCGGGCACCGGCGGCCGATAGAGCTCGCGCGCGAAGTGCTGGATCGGATTGGTCGGATCGCCGCTGTGGTTCCAGCGCACGACGCGCATCGTGACGCCGTCGCCGAGCTCGAACTTCTCGCCGCCGCCGACGATGCGGCACTGGTCGCCCGTGACGCCCTGCGCGTTCGCCTGCAGGCAGGCCGAGAGGCTGCCGATCATCGGCGCGCCGGTGATGCGCGCCCAGGCCGGGGTGTCCCAGCTGTGGTCCCAGTGGGCGTGGCCGGCGAGGAGCAGGTCGACCTTGTCGGTGCCGAGCATCGCGTCCTTCACCTTCGCGATCGCGGGCAGGTCGACGCCGGCCGGGCCCTTGGTGTAGGTGTACATGTCCTTCGGGAACACCGGCGAGGCGAGGAACAGGCTTTCGGGCAGGCGCGTGACGTAGCCGTCCATCACGATCCGCTTCTCGCCGATCTTGAAGTACCAGTTGGCGATCGACATCCACGTCATCTCGACCGTGGGCGGCGCGGCGGCGGCCGGGATCGCGACGGCGGCGCAAGCGAGAGCGGCCGCGGCAACGAGTGTTCTTCTCATGTCGATGTCTCCGTCGTTTGTATGAAGAGAGGGCAGCGTAGGCCTCGATGACCCGCATGCGTCTTAGGGTTAGGCCTAGACGGCGCGGGCCGCTTGCCTCATCATTTTTGTTTTCGACACAAGGATCTCCATGAACCCGAACCAAGCCCTCTGGGAAAAAGGCGACTTCACCCGACTCGCGAGCACGATGCGCGGCAGCGGCGAGGCCTTCGTCGCATCGCTCGGCATCAAGCCGGGGATGAAGGTGCTCGACCTCGGCTGCGGCGACGGCACGACCGCGCTGCCCGAAGCGAAGCTCGGTGCCGACGTGCTCGGCGTCGACATCGCGAGAAACCTCGTCGAGGCCGGCACCAAGCGCGCGAAGGCGGCCGGGCTCGCGAACCTGCGCTTCCAGGAAGGCGATGCCTGCAACCTGCAGCCGCTCGCCGACAAGAGCTTCGATCTCGTCGTCACGGTGTTCGGCGCGATGTTCGCGCCCAAGCCAGTCGACGTCGCGAAGGAGATGGTGCGCGTCACGAAGCCTGGCGGCCGGATCGTGATGGGCAACTGGATCCCGGGCGATCCGACGCTGGTGGCGCAGATCCTCAAGACCAGCGCGGCCTACTCGCCGCCGCCGCCCGAAGGCTTCGTCAGCCCGATGACCTGGGGCGTCGAGAGCAACGTGCTCGAGCGCTTCGCCGCGGCCGGCGTGCCCAAGGACGCGGTCACGTTCGCGCGCGACACCTTCAACTTCGACTTCGACGGCCCGGCGGCGCAGTTCGTCGACGAGTTCCGCCTCTGGTACGGGCCGACGATGAACGCCTTCGAGGCCGCGACGAAGAACAGCAAGGCCGACGCGCTGCGCGACGAGCTGATCGCGCTCTTCAAGAGCCAGAACAAGAGCGGCAGCGACACGCGCACGTCGGTGCAGGCGACCTTCCTGCGCGTGACGGTGGCGGTGCAATAGCGCTCGTCACCGTCGCGGCCGACGGCGCATCACTTCTTCGGGTGCATCGGATCGGCCGCGACGTAGGTCGTGACCTTGTGGTCGAGCATCGCGGCCGGCGCGACGCGCGCGAGATCGAAGCTGCTGCGCGTGCCGTTGAAGGTCCAGACGAAGCTGCGTCCGCCGACCTGGAACCGGATGGTCTCGCCGCCGGTGACGTTGACGAACTTCGTGTCGGGAGAGATCGCGATCGTGCGCGCTGGCATCGACCCGGCGCCGGGGGCACCGTAGAGGTCGGATGCGGCCGCTTCGCGCGGCGCCGCGACGGTCTCCGGCGCGGCCGCAGGTGGTGAGGACGGCGCACGCGCGATCGGGGCCGGTGCCGGCTGCACGATCGCGGCGGGCGCTGCCGACGGGTACGTGGGCGCGGCCGGAGCGGGTCGTGCGGCGGGCGATGGCGATGGCGAACGGATGGCCACCGGGGCGTCGGTGCGGTGCGGCTTCGGTGCCGGCACGACTGCGATCGGATGCGGCACCGGCGCACTCGCTGCCGCGACGGTCGTCGTGTCGGTGCTCGCCGGTGCAGCAGGTGCGGTGATGGGCGCAGGCGCGATCACGAGCGCCGGCGCAGGGGCAGGGGCGACCGCCGAAGCGACAGGCACTCGTGCCACCGGCGACACCGACGACGCGAGCACCGGCGCGGACGCAGCGACCACCGGCACATCCGGCGACGGCAACGGCGACGGCGATGACGACGAAAGCCGATCCCAGGCGACATACGCGATCCCGCCCGCGGCGATCACGCCCAGCGGCGCAATCAGCCACGCGGGCGAGCGACGCTCGGCGACTGTGCCCGACGCGACCGGGCGCGCTAGCGCCGGTGCCGGCGGCGGCGTCGGAACCGGAACCGCCGGCGCGATGTCGACATGCGGCATCAAAGCCGAGATCAGCAGTTGCACGTCCGACGCCCAGCGCGCATGGTTGAGCTCGACGCCGTTGCGGTACGCGAGGTCCTTGAGATCCTCGGGCAGATCCTCGGCGCGCGGCATCTCGGCCTGGTGGACGAGCACCGGGATGACCGGAATGTCGCGCTTCAGCGCGCCTGCCGTCTCGAGCCGGACGAAGTCGAACGGGTCGTCGAGGCGACGCTTGCCTTTCGCATCGGCGACGGTGAGCCAGTTCTTGCCGATGATCGCGAGCAGCACGCCGCACGATGCAACCTGCTGCTCGATCGCGCGCCGAAAGTCGCGGCCGGGCTCGATGCCGGTGACGTCCATGAACACCGCGTCCTTGCCGAATCGATCGCACAGGTCTTCGAACAGGCGCCCGGCATGGCCTTCGGTGTCGTCGCGCCGGTAGCTGATGAAGATAGCGCGCATCTCTGCGTACGGTCAGGCCGCCATGATCCGCTCGCCGAGCCGCACGAGGCTGCGGTCGCTCCCGGCCGGGCCGAGCAGCGAGATCCCGAGCGGTGCGCCGAGGCGTGAGCCGAGCGGCAGCGAGAGTTGCGGAAAGCCTGCGAGCCCCGCGATACAAAGCATCTTCGTCGCGAGATTTCGGTAGTCCTCGAGCGATGCTTCGTCAGCGCTCGCGAGCGGCGCGACGTCGGGCATCGTCGGCATCACGAGCACGCCGTCGCGGCCGAGCAGCGCTGCGAGATGGGCGCGAAAGCGTGCGCGCAACGCCGTGCCTTCGGCCACCTGCGCGTCGCTCACGCCGCTCGCCCAGGCGAAGCGCTGCTGCACGCCCGGGCCGAGGGGCGGATGGAAGCGCTCGATCAGCGCACCGTCGGTGCGCCAGGCCTCGCGACCCATCGGATAGCGAAAGCTCCAGTACATCGCGTCGAAGCCGTCGAGCGCGACCTCGACTGGCGACGCGGCGCCGAGCGCGGCCTCGACGCGCGCGCGCAGTCCGCGTTGCGCCTCGATCACCTCGGGCGCGAGCAGCGACCAAACGTCGATCGGCGCGAGCAGGCGGATGCGCTCGGCCGGCAGCGGCGCGGGATCGTCGCCGAGCAGCACGTCGGCGACGCGTGCGAAGGTCGCGACGTCGCGCGTGAACCAGCCGCAGGTGTCGAAGCTCGGCGCGAGGTCGTGCGCACCCTGCAGGCTGACGCGGCCGTGCGTCGGGCGCAGGCCGACGAGACCGCAGTGGTTGGCCGGCGCGCGCACCGAGCCGCCGGTGTCGCTGCCGATGGCGACGTCGCAGAGGCCCTGCGACACCGCCGACGCCGACCCGGACGACGAGCCGCCGGTGATGCGATCGGGCGCCGCGCCGTTGACGGGCGAGCCGAAGTGCGCGTTCTGGCCGTTCATCGAGAACGCGAGCTCGTCGGTGACCGTCTTGCCGACGAAGCGCGCGCCGGCGTCGAGCATGCGCTGCACGCTCGCGGCCGAGGTCGTCTTGATCCCCGACATCGCGAGCACGAACGGCTGGCCTGCGCTGGTCGGATAGCCGGCGACGTCGAACAGGTCCTTGACCGCGAACGAGAGTCCGGCGAGCGGGCCTGAAGACGCGTGCGGCACGTCGACATCGGGATACGGCATGAAGGCGCGTGCGCTGTCTCGGGTGTGCATGAGGTCCTTCGGGGTGGAACGCGAGGAGGACGAGCGCAGTGCTGTCATCAGAGCGAGAGCGGCAGCTCCAGGTGCTCGGCATACATCATGTCGCGTTGCGCGAACAGCACACGGTCGAGCGCGGCATCGGTCGCGTCGTCGCGGGTCTCGAGCGATGCGCGCGTGGTCGGGTCCATCGCGCACTGCGCGTGCGGCAGCGGGCGGAACAGGGCGAGCACGGTCGCGGCGTAGACGTCGACCGCGGTCAACGCATCGCCGACGTAGTAGCGCGAGCCCGCGGCGTGCTGCGCCTTGAGGCGCGCGCCGAGCTGGCCGAGCAAGGTCACGACGCGATCGGCCGCGACCGTGCCCGCGTCGGGCGAGTAGCCGTATTTCTTGCCGAGATAGGCGCCGACGCGGCCCGCGAAGCCGGCCTCGGCCTGCTTGCCGACGTGGACGAGCTGCAGACGGCGCGTCCAGGCGAGTCCGCCTTCGCCGCAGATCGTGTCGGACAGCGCGAGCACCAGCTCGCGCGTCGCCGGATCGGCCGGCAACAGCGCAGGCGTCGGCGCGAGCCGTTCCGCGAGCAGCAGGATCTCCTTCCATCCGGCGCGCGGCGGCTCGTCGTCGAAGACCGCGACCGGACCGCTGCGCTGGCCGGCCCACGTCATCACGCGTTCGTCGTCGTAGACCAGGCGCACGGCGGCCCAGTCGATGCCCTTGATGTGCAGGATGCCCTTGGCCGCCTCGCCCCACGGGCTGGGCACGCCGCCGACGACGACCATGCGCAGGCCCTTGCGCGCGATCGCCTCGTCGAGAGAGATGTACGAGACGCTCATCGCGAGCTCAGCGATTCGCGCCGAGCGCATCGGCATCGATCGTCGTCAGCGCGAGCAGGAAGCGCTCGCCGGCGGCGAGCTGCGCGAGCGTCACGTACTCGTCGGCCTGGTGCGCCTGCGCGATGTGCCCCGGGCCGCAGACCACGGTCGGAATGCCGGCGCCCTGGAACAGGCCGGCCTCGGTGCCGAAAGCGACGAGCGCCGTCGCATCGACTTCGGCGAGGCGCGCCGCGAGCAGCACTGCGGGATCGTCGGCGCGGGCGAGGAACGCAGGCGTCGCGCAGATCGGCTCGAAGCGGATGCCGGCCTCGGGCGCGACGACGCGCATCGCCGGCTCGAGCGACGCCGCGAAGGCGAGCACCTCGCCCTGCATCGCCTCGACGTCGGCGCCGGGCAGGTTGCGGAACTCGTAGTGGAAGCGGCAGTCCTCGGGCACGACGTTGTCGGCGATGCCACCTTCGATGACGCCGACCGAGCTGGTCGTGAACGGCACGTCGAAGCCCGCGTATTGCGGCCCGGTGCGAAAGCGCTCGGCCATGTCGCCCAGCTTGCCGACCACGCGTGCGCCGATCTCGATCGCATTCACCGATTGCGGCGTCAGCGACGAGTGCGCGGCGCGGCCCTTGACGCAGCAGCGCCAGCGGTACACGCCCTTGTGCGCCAGCGCCGGCACCATGCCGGTCGGCTCGCCGACGATGCAGGCGCGCGGCGCGAGCCCGCGTGCGCGCAGGTCGGCGATCAGTCGTGGCGCGCCGAAGCAGCCGACCTCCTCGTCATAGCTGAAGGCGAAGTGGATCGCGAACGGCAGGTCGGCGGCGAGGAAGGCTGGTGTCTGTGCCAGCGCGAGGCCGATGAAGCCCTTCATGTCCGCGCTGCCGCGACCATAGAGCTTGCCGTCGCGCAGCTCGGCGCCAAGCGGATCGAGCGACCAGTCCTGGCCGTCCCAGGGCACGGTGTCGGTGTGGCCCGAGACGATCACGCCGGCGGGCTTGCCTTCGCCGATCGTGGCGAAGAGATTGGCCTTGGTGTGCGCGTCGTCGTAGGTGAGCGTCGATGAGACGCCGTGCTTCGCGAGCTCGTCACGGACGAAGTGGATCAGCTCGAGGTTCGAGCCGCGGCTGACGGTATTGATGCGCACCAGCGTCTGCGCCAGTTCGAGAGCGCGCGCTGATGGGGCGAGTGGCATGTCCATCGACGCAATATAGCGGCTCGGCTACGCTCGGCAGCCTCCGCTTCGCACCCGACTCGCATGACCGACATCACCCGTGACGACATCGAGCAGGCCCGCACCCGCATCGCCGGCGACGTGCGCCACACGCCGCTCATGAAGCTCGACGGCCGCCAGCTCGGCCTCGACGGCATCGAGCTCTGGCTCAAGCTCGAGCAGCTCCAGGTCGGCGGCAGCTTCAAAGCGCGTGGCATGTTCAACCGCATGCGCGCGAACCCGCTGCCCGAAGCCGGCGTCGTCATCGCGTCGGGCGGCAACGCCGGCATCGCCGTGGCGGTCGCTGCCCAGGCGCTCGGCGTGCGTTGCGAGGTGTTCGTGCCGGAGACGGCGAGCGCCGCCAAGCGCGACAAGCTGAACGAGCTCGGCGCCGTGCTCACGGTGCGCGGCGCGAGCTACGCCGACGCGCTCGCCGCGAGCCTCGAGCGCCAGGCCGAGACCAGCGCGCTGCTCATGCACGCCTACGACCAGCGCGAGGTCGTGGTCGGCGCCGGGACGCTGGCCGCCGAGGTCGAGGAGGACGCCGGCGTTCCCGACCGCGTGCTGGTGAGCGTCGGCGGCGGCGGGCTGATCGCCGGCGTCGCCGCGTGGTTCCAGGACCGCTGCTGGATCGACGCGCTCGAGCCCCGGCTCGCGCCGACCCTGCATTGCGCGCGCGATGCCGGTGTGCCGGTCGACGTCGCGGTGTCGGGAGTCGCCGCGGATTCGCTCGGCGCGCGCCGCATCGGCAGCATCGCCTGGGACCTGACGCAACGCCATGTGAACGCGGCGCATCTTCTCGGCGACGCCGACATCCGCGCCGCGCAACGCGTGCTTTGGAAGCAGCTGCGCCTGGCAGTCGAGCCCGCGGCCGCGCTGCCGCTGGCGGCGCTGGCGACGCGCACCGTCTTGCCGCGCGACGGCGAGCGCGTGCTGCTGGTGATCTGCGGCGCGAACGTCGACCTGGCGTCGCTGGCCAGGCCGGACTGACGCGTTCACGCTGGCCTGGCTCTTCGATGTCGTCGACCGACAGCGGCGACGCGCCCGGCTCCGGGATGGCGCGGACGAGGCGATCCCGGTCGAGCATCTCGCGCAGCAGCGCCATGAGCTCGTCGTCGGCCAGGCCGTACGACATCGACAAGGCACCGTCGCAGATCACCTCGTCTGGATCGACGGCCCGCGTCATCGCCGGGTCCAGGTGTTTCAGGCGCCATCCCACGCGCTGGTGTTGAACGATCTCCACCCACGCGAACGCCTCGACGGCCTTCCAGGGCAGCATGGTCGCGATCACGCCCTGCCATGGCCGCCATGTCTCGCGCGTCATCCCCGCGTCGTCGAGGGTGAGCCGTCGATAGGCCGGGTGAATCAAGATCAGCATCCCGGTCGACAACAGGAGCCCGCCAGGCATCAAGGCTCCCGCCTGCCCTCGCCGTAGGTCGACGCGAAACGCTGCGCGAGGTAGTCGGCCGCGCGGATCGGTGCGTGGCGCGGCGCATCGCCGTCGGCGACGCACGACGCGATCGCGCTCACCATCGCGTCCGGATTCGGGTCGACGAAGAGCGCGATCGAGTACCGCTCGGCGACGGGCGCGACCACGCGATGCGGCGTCGACACGTAGACGTCGTTGGTCCAGCGCATCAGGCAGTCGCCGATGTTGCACAGGAAGGTGCCCGCGGTCGCCGGCGCGTCGATCCAGCGGCCGTCGCGCCGGCGCACCTGCAGGCCGGCGACGCCGTCGGTCGCGAGCAGCGTGACGTTGCCGTAGTCGGTGTGCGTGCCGGCGCCGAGCTGATCGCGCGGTGCGGCTGCATCGGACGCGGGATAGCGCAGCAGGCGCAGCGTCGCGAGCGGGCGATCGAGCTTGTCGGCGAAGAACGCCTCGTCGACGCCGAGGTCGAGGGCGAACGCGGTGTGCAGCAGGCGTCCGACGGCGAGCACGGCATCGAAGTAGCGCTGGACCACGTCCTCGAAGCCAGGCAGCGCGGGCCAGACGTTGGCGGGCATGGCGCGCCCGTCGCTCCAGACGAGGTTGAGCGCTTCCTTGCGGTCGGCGGACGTCATCTCGTCGAGCGCTTCGACGCCGACGCCGACATAGCCGCGGTTGCCGCCCAGCGTGCCGATGGCCAGCACGCGTTTGGCATCGATCGGCAGCGCGAAGAACCGGGCGCTCGCGGCGAAGGTGTCGGCCACCAGCGGTGCCAGGACACCGTGGCCTTCGATGGCGAAGAAACCGACGTCGCGGCAGGCGAGGCCGATCCGGGCCGCGACGCCACGACGCGCCGCCCCATGCGGCGACCACAGCGCCGAGACGTCGATGAGCGGAATGTCGTTGGCGATGGTCGATGCCTCCGGAGCCGGCGAGCGTCGATTCTGGCCAACGCGGAGCGCCTGACGGGCATTCGTGGCCGTGATGGCGCCATTCGAAACGGCAACTTCCTCGGACCTCGGGTTTACCCTAGTATCTGCCACGGCGGTCATGTGACCGCGCGACCCGGAGCGACCTTCATGCACACCTCATCGATCCTGCCCACGCCC
>JAYTHL010000295.1:0-13825 GCA_043732605.1 Rhizobacter sp.
GGCCACAAAATCGTCGATGGTCGCGATCAGTTCCTGCTCGCTGATGTTCATGCCCGCATGCACGGTTCGCATGTCGCGGCCGTCGTATTTTTGAGGGCCGCCTGCGCCCATGCACATGAACAGCGTGCCCATCTGTTTCGCACGCGGCAGGTCCCTGCCGCTGAAGCGCGGGGCCAGCAGCTGGTTGACCGCATGGCGATCGACCGCGTCGTCGACGATGGCCGCGATGCCCTCGGCACTGCCGAGTCGTTGGTAGAGCGATTGGGTCATGGTGGTCTCCTCTTTCAATGCTGATGGATCAACCACGAGTCGAATTCGATCGCGCCCGGGTCGTTGGCGGCGTCGGTTCCGCCGTTTCGGCACGGCCCGCGAACCGCGTCGACGATCGCCGAGTTGAGGCGGGCGAACGCGTCGGGCGTCAAAAGCTCGGGCAGCGTCAGGGTCGCGGTCCCGTAAGGGGGCAGCAGGAACGTTATTTGTTGCGTCGTCATGGGATCACTCCTGTTGAATTCAGCGGGTCTTCAGTAACCCTCTGAAGTGCAGCATCGCGATCAGGTGTTCCTGAAACGTTCCCGGTCACCGCGGTGGTTGCGCAGATGGGTTGCTGACCGCAAACTGGGTCGCCCATGCCAAATCCACAGACCATCGATGAATTCGACCTCGTCAGCCGCCTCGAGATCAGGCTGTTGGGCGGCTTCTCGGTGTCGATCGACGGTGCCGAACTCGCGGTCGAGCGCTGGCCCAGCCTGCGCGCAGCCCAGTTGGTGCAGTTACTGAGCCTGGCGCCGCGGCAACGTCTGACACGTGATCGCGTCATCGACGCGCTGTGGCCGCAACTCGGGCCCGATGCCGGTGCGGCGAACCTGCGCAAGGCCGCACACCACGCCCGACAGGCCCTCGGCCGGCATGACAGCTTGCTGTTGCATGGCGGCGAGGTGGTGCTATGGGCGCACGGCCGCGTTGGCGTCGATGTCGACCGTTTCGAGCAGCTCGCCATGACGGCGCTGACGGTGCCGCCCGGCAGCAAGCGCGAGGCGTGTGCACAGGCGGTCAGCGCCTATGGCGGCAATCTGCTTCCCGGCTCGACCTACGAAGCCTGGTCTGAACCGGCACGCGAACGGCTGCATGCGCGTTTCATCGAGTTGCTGCGGGCCAGCCATCAGTGGGAACGGCTGGCCCAGGAGGCGCCCACCGATGAGCCCACCCATCGCGAACTGATGGCTGCCGAGCTCGCGGCCGGCAACCGGGCGGCGGCGATTCGCTGGTATGCGCGCCTCCGCGAGGCGCTTCAGCAGGAACTCGCCATCACGCCGGATCGCGACACCAAGGCACTGTACGACCAGTGCGTCGCCGGCCTGCAATCTGCGGGCCCGGCCTTCGTCGGGCGGGCCATGGCGCGTGCCCGGGCGGTGGCGTGGCTGGGGATGGCTACTAGCGAACGGCCGGGCGGCATCGTGCTGCGCGGGCCTACCGGTATCGGCAAGACGGCGTTCTGCCGCGAGCTCGGCGCGCTCGCCCGGGAACGTGGCTGGCGGGTTGTGTGCGTCGATGCCGCGCAGCCGGGACGCGCCTACGCCGTGATCGCGGCGTTGGCCGAACTGGTGATCATGGCCGACCGTGAGGTACTCGACCGGATCGGTGCGCCCGCCCGTTCGGTGTTGGCCCAGCTCAGCCCGCTCGCGGCGCCGGCGGCCGAGCTGGCCGGGCCGCTGGGGCGGCACCAGGTGATCGGCGCCCTGCGGCGCCTGTTCCTGGCTGGGTCGGGCGGCGCTGAGGTGTTGGTGCTGGTCGACGACGCGCACCTGCTCGATGACGCCGACATCGACGTGTTGATCCACCTGATCGCCAGCGGACCCCCGGTGTGCGTGGCGTTGGCGACGCGCCCGCCGGCGCCCGGATCGGCACTCGGCCGTGGTGTGTCACGCCTCGTTGGTAGCGGCGTGATGCAGGCGCTCGACCTTGAGCCGCTGGCCGACGATGAAGCCCGCCGGCTCGTGGTTCAGGCCGCACCGGGTCCTCTGTCCGACGAAGTCGTGACACACATCGTGCGCGTCGCCGAGGGCAACCCGTTCGCGGCGATCGAACTGGCCCGCTGCGCCGAGGCCTCCGGCGAACAGCCACTGCCTCACAACGTCGCCGAAGCCATCCTCGTCCGCCTGTGCGACGTGCCCAAGGCGGCGCTGGCGGCGCTGAAGTGGATGGCCCTGGCCGGCGACGCATTCGAAGCCACCACGGCAGCGGCACTGGCGCCGGACGCCGAGTCGTACGCGTTTGCGGCGCTCGACGTTGCGCTGGCTGCGGGCGTGCTCACGCTGGCTGGCACTCGCTACAGGTTTCGGCACGACCTGGTGCGCCAGGCCTTGATTGAGCAGATCCCCCCGCATCGGCGGCTGAAGCTGCACCGCCAGGCCGCGCAGCGCCTGGCCGAACTCGACGCCCCGCCGGCCGTGGTGGCACGCCACTGGCTCGACGGAGGGAGCCCGCGCGAGGCCATGCCCTGGCTTCTCGCAGCGGCGCGGGACGCGATGCGCCTGGCCGCCTTCAGCGACGCGCTGCGCCATCTGGAGCCTTTGATTACCTTCGACAGCGGTCATGCCGAGGCGCTCCACCTGCGCGCGCGGGCGCTGGATGCGATGGGCGACCCGGCGGCGGTGGCCACCTACCGCGCAGCCGCCAGCGTCGCCGATGAGTTGATGTCGCACAACCTGCGCGCACAGGGCGCGCTCGCGCAAATCAAACAGGGCGACCCGAAGGGGGCGCTGCAGGCGCTGGTCGGCGTGCGGCCGAACAGTGTCGAAGGACAGCTGTGCGAAGCCCTGACCTACAGCGGCGCCGCGGCCCTCGGCGCTGCCGACCCGGCCATGGGCACGCAGAAGGCGGCCGAGGCACGTCGACTGGCGCTGCAGGCAGGTGACACCTGGGCCCTCGTGACCGCATCGTGGGCCCAGGCGGCGGCGGCGCATGCTCGCGGGGAGCTGGACCAAAGTGTCTGGGCCGACCTGCAGGACACCAGCCAGCTGCCGCACTTGGCCGTGCGCGTGTTCGACGGACAACTCTGCATCCTGCAGCGCTTCCTTTACGGAGCACGGCCCTATCCGGAGGTCATCGCCTTTGCCGAAGGGCTGGCCGCCGAAGCCCTTCGGCTCGGCGCCGCGCGCGGGCACGCCTTCGGCATCACGATACGCGGCGAGGCTGAATTGCTGGCCGGCGATCTGTCAGCGGCCGAGGAGCACCTGACGCTGGGCGTGCGCCTGCACCATGCCATCGGCGCCGCCACCGGCGAGGCTTTCGCGAAGCAGCGGCTGGCCGAAGTGGCCATGCATCGCGGTCGGTACGACGCCGCCCGTGCCCTGATCGGCCAGGCGCTGGACCTGGCGCGCCAGACCGACATCGGCTTTCACTTGCTGGACCGCATCTACGGCACGCGCATCTTGCTCGCACGCAGCCCGGCCGCTGCGCTGCATGCACTGGAGGATGCGCGCGAGGCGGTGCACGGCCCGCTCGAGACCTGCCCCGGCTGCCGCATCACGTTTGCCGTGCCAGCGGCCATTGCCGCCGCTCGTGCCGGGCAATTGGATCTGGCAGAGGAGTACGCTGGCCAGACCGCGTATCTTGCGAATGTGGTGATGCGCTTGCCGGCTTGGCATGCGGCGCACGACGAGGTGCTCGGTCACATGGCCGTCGTTCGCTGCGAAGGTGCGGACGTGGCGACCTCGCGGTTTGCAAAGGCGGCCGAACGCTTCCGTGATGCCGGTCACCCGATCGATGCGGTGCGCTGCGAGCGGCTGGCGGCGGTTGCCGGTTCGGGCGAAGTTGACGGATACGACGCGAGTTGAGCGGTTGTCAGTTCCGTATGTGCTGGCCCCCAGGGCATTGACGCAGCATCAATCATCCCTGGCGCTCACGACGGTCCGCTTTCGACGTCCGCGACGAGCGGCCGATCGTGGCCCTGACTGTCAGCTCCTTTTCACGCCAGAAAGCTGCCGTCCGAGCTGAGGGGTAGGCCAGCTATGAGTCCCATCAGGCGGAAGGGGGCGTGGCGGTAAGCGTCCGGCGGTTGCATCTTGACGCTCGCCGACGGCGACGGAAGATGTCAGGCCGGCGGTGTCCAGAGATGCGGCAGCAGTTTCTCGATGCGGCCGTTCGGCTGCGTTGGCAGCCAAGTGAGCGCGTCCTTGAGGTAGGCCCAGGGATCGTGCCGTTCAGCTTCGCCGACACCACCAGGCTCATGACGACAGCCGCACGTTGGCCTGCCAGCTCGCTGCCCGAATAACCACGACTTTCTTCCAACTGCCCCAGGGCCGCATTTGGTTTTCGCAGTGGTTGTTGTCCACGGGCACGTTGCCGTTCCGCAGGTTTGCGGTCAGCGCAGCCCAGTGGTTCAGGCTGTAGTCGATCGCCCCGGCAATGCCGCTACCGTTTGGCACGCGCTGGCGCTCGAGTTGCAGCCATATGTGCATCTCCTCCCACAGCGGTTTGGATCGGCTCAGCCTCACGGCAAGTCGCTCGGTGACGCTCAGGCTTTGCGCCTCTCGCTCGATGCGGTGGATCCGGGCGATGCGCTGCACCGCCTGCAGGGCCACCGGACTCTGGTTGCCCTTGATAGGTTCGTTGAACTTTCGTCTCGCGTGGGCGAGGCAACCAGCGGCCTTGCGCTCATGGAGCTTGACCACGCTCTCGTAGCCTGCGAATTCGTCTCGCACCAGCGTGTCGCACCAGTCGCCCAAGAATTCGACGGCGTACTTGCCCCCACGGGGCAGGCAGAAGTCGTAGGCCACGCTTGGCCGCACGTCGAAGGCGCTGCGCGCATAGGCCCGGACATAGGCCCGCTTGGTCTTGCCCGCACCGGGGTCGAGCAACCTCACCGGATTCTCGTCGGCATGGAGCGCATCTGCGCCGAGGATGAACTTGCGATGCACGTCGAGGAGCGGCTGCAATCCGGCGCCGCCGTTGCCCGACCACGACGCCAACGTCGAACGCGGCGTGTGCACACCGGAGCGCGCGTTGATGTCTTCCTGGCGCTAGTACCGCAGGTGGTCGACGAAGCGGATCACCAAGACGTATGCGATCAGCCCCGCAGCCGGCATGCCCTTGTCAATGATCTGCGGCGCAGCCGGTTGCTGCACCAAGGTCTGGCAGCACCTGCAGGCCCACTTGCCGCGGATGTGTCGGTGCACGAAGAACTCGGCCGGCACGATGTCGAGCTTCTCGGTGATGTCCTCGCCAATGCGCGCCATCGCCTGGCCGCGATCCGGCGATGGGCAGGTGGTGTTCTCGGGCTCGTGCTGGTACTCGACGCGCCGCAGGTGCTGGGGGAACGTCTGGCGCCGCGGTTCGCGCTTGGGCCTCTCGTCGGGAGGTGGCGCCCCCGCCTGACCGCGCTCGCCCTGCAGGGCGAGCAGCTGCGCCTCCAGGCTGGCTTGATCCTCGGCCAACGCGTCTTCGAACATGTGGCGCTGCTCGGCGTCCATGCGTTCGGCCTCGGCGCCGAACCGCCATGCCTTCAGCCGGCTCAGCTCGAACGTGATGCGTTCGATCTTCACGTCCTTGAACTTGATCGCCTGCGCTTGGCTTGCGATGAGCTTGGTCTGCTCGCCGATGCGGGTCTGCATTTGCGTGGCCACCTCGGCCAACGAGCTCGGGCTCGGACCTTGGAGGTCTTGTGCGTTGAGTCCCTGCAAATCGAGCATGCACGCATTGCGCAAAGCCAGCGCTGGTGCGGCTATGCGGAGATGTTCCGATTGCTCCGCGGGGTGGCCTTCGGGCCCAATTCAAATCCGGGAGATGACCCTCATTTGTTCCAGGCGTTGCCACGGCAGACCGAGCACGAGGGCGTCGAATTGCGGCTGCGTCACCGCAATCGGTGTCACGCCCGAGAGCGCCTCGCACGGCCAGATGAAGCGGCCCTCGTTCAATCGGCGCGCCGCGCACCAGACGCCGAACCCGTCGTGCACCAGCAGCTTGATTCGCGTGGCCCGCGCGTTGGCGAACGGGTGGCCGCGATGCGCCAGGGCGCAACCAAAGACTTGCACCACGCGTGCGAGCAGCCGGTCGGCGCCGGCGCGCATGTCCACCGGTTGAGGGGCGAGCCACAGTGCGTCGATGCGGATCATCGAGGCAGTGCTCGCAGCCACCCTGCGCACTCGGCGGTGGCCGACATCGGCCAGCTGACCGTCGCGACGAGCGCGCTGCGACGCAATTCGATGCGTAACTCCCAGGGCTCTGCGCATGTCGGCGGGGTCGGTGATGCGATGACCAGCGGGATGAATGTCTGCGCCGCAATCGGCGGCGTCGCAGCCTCGACGGCCTTGCTCTGCTCGAGCCGACGCCGTGCACGAAATCGTCGTTGAGCCCGTGCGCCATCGCCACACTTGCGACCGACACTCCCGCGTGGCACTCGTCCAGTACCGCCTTCCTCAACTCGTGCGTGTGATTGCGCCGCGCGCTCCGCTTTGTCTCTTGCATGGTGTCCACCTCGTTCCTTGGTGGACAGCGCGCCAACCCTCAAGATGCCGCGGCTGGACGCTTGGCGCGCTGGGCCGCTGGGTTGGCCGATCTTTGTGCCGATCAAGCAATCTCTATCGAGCTTCGTCTGGTGTAAGCGGTACTGCCAAATTCGGGATATACGGCTTCTCATCGCGGGACTACCAACGAGTCAGCTCCAAATACGACGGCTTGAGTGTGGCTTCGAGGTGATGGGAAGATTGCTGGGGTCGTTCGTCGGCGCCCTTGAAACCAAGGCCAGGAATCTATCCGTCGGAGAGGTCAGGTCGCGGACGTTGCCAGCCCTCATGCCTGAAATCGGCGCGGACTTGTCCTCTCTCACCAACCATGACCGGACGCTTCTCGCCACTGACTTCGTCGCTGGCATGACCGATTCTTTTGCGGTTGGACTCTATCAACGCTTGCGGGGAATTTCGCTCCCTTAGCTGAGGGAAATCCGAAGCTCTACGTTGCGTTCCCTCGAAGGCGCTCTTCACCGCGCCCTAAATCACAGCGGTGCGGAGCAGGCAGACGGTGGCGCGCCGCGGGAGATGGGAGCAGGGAGAACACCGCTCAATCGTCCCCCTTACGAAGCGATGCGTGGACGCTGCATCGGTACAACAGCAGTAAGCGCATTTGTTGCGTCGCCGTCCTAGGCCAGTCATCGCGTCTATTTTCCAGTCACTGACTCTGTTCCCAGTCAATGGCTATGTTTGCCGCGCACAACAGCCCTCGCGCCATGGCCCGACCTACTCGACCGTCACGCTCTTCGCCAGATTCCTCGGCTTGTCCACATCGGTCCCTCGCGCGACCGCCGTGTGATACGCCAACAACTGCAGCGGCACGACGTGCAGGATCGGCGAGAGCGCGCCGTAGTGCTCCGGCATGCGGATCACGCGCACGCCGTCTCCCGACTCGATCCGCGTGTCGGCGTCGGCGAAGACGAAGAGCTGGCCGCCGCGCGCGCGCACCTCGTGCAGGTTGCTCTCGAGCTTTTCGAGCAGCGTGTCGTTGGGCGCGATCGCAACCACCGGCATCTGCGCCGTGACGAGCGCAAGCGGCCCGTGCTTGAGCTCGCCGGCCGGATACGCCTCGGCGTGGATGTAGCTGATCTCCTTCAGCTTCAGCGCGCCTTCGAGCGCCACCGGGTAATGCATGCCGCGACCGAGGAAGAGCGCGTTCTCCTTCGACGCGAACTCCTCGCTCCACGCGATGATCTGCGGCTCGAGCGCGAGCACCGCCTGGACCGCGACGGGCAAGTGGCGCAGCGACTTCAGGTGCCGCGCTTCGTCGCTCTCGCTCAGATGTCCGCGCACCTGCGCGAGCGCCAGCGAGAGGAGGAACAGGCCGACGAGCTGGGTCGTGAAGGCCTTGGTCGACGCGACGCCGATCTCGACGCCGGCGCGCGTGATGTAGGCCATCGCGCATTCGCGCACCATGGCGCTCGTCGCGACATTGCACACCGTCAGCGTGTGCTCCATGCCGAGCGAGCGTGCGTGCTTGAGCGCGGCCAGCGTGTCGGCGGTCTCGCCGCTCTGCGAGATCGTGACGACGAGAGTGCGCGAATTCGGCACGCTGTCGCGGTAGCGGTACTCGCTCGCCACTTCCACCGAGGTCGGAATGCGCGCGAACGATTCGAGCCAGTACTTGGCGACCGCGCCGCTGTAGAAGCTCGTGCCGCAGGCGAGGATCAGCACCGAGTCGACGTTCTTGAAGACGCGATGCGCGCCGTCGCCGAAGAGATCGGCGGAGATGCCCGGGACGGCGTCGAGCGTGTCGGCGATCGCCTTCGGCTGCTCGAAGATCTCCTTCTGCATGTAGTGCCGGTACGGCCCGAGCTCTGCCGCGCCGGTGTGCGCGATCACCGTCTTCACGGCGCGCTGCACGGTGCGGAACTCGCCCTTCCCGTCGGCGTGCGTGATCCAGTACTTGCCGAGCTGCAGGTCGACGACATCGCCTTCCTCGAGATAGACGATCTGGTCGGTGACGCCGGCGAGCGCCATCGCATCGGAGGCGAGGAAGTTCTCGTTCGCGCCCGGCTCGGTGCCGACGCCGAGGATCAGCGGCGAGCCGCGCCGCGCACCGACGACGCGGTGCGGCTCGTCGCGGCAGATGACGGCGATCGCATAGGCGCCGCGCAGTCGCGGCAAGGTGCGCTGCACGGCCTCGAGCAAGTCGCCGTCGTTGAGGTGGTCGACCAGGTGAGCGATGACCTCGGTGTCGGTCTGCGTCTCGAAGACGTAACCCTTGGCCTTCAGCTCGGCGCGCAGTTCGTCGTGGTTCTCGATGATGCCGTTGTGGACCAGGCCGATCCGGCCCGCCGCGACGATGCCGGAGGCGTCGCCGCCATCGCCGTCGGCCGCGACCGGCGTCGCCTTGCCCGGGCCGTGCGAGAAGTGCGGATGGGCGTTGTGCACGACCGGCGCGCCGTGCGTGGCCCAGCGCGTGTGGGCGATGCCGGTGCCGCTCTCGATGCGGTCGGCGACGATGTTCGCCGCGAGCTCGGCGACCCGTGCCGTGCTGCGTGCCCGACGCAAGCGGCCGTCTTGGTGGACGGCGACGCCGCACGAGTCGTAGCCGCGGTATTCGAGCCGGCGCAAGCCCTCGACCAGGATGGTGACGCAGTTGCGTGCGCTGACGGCTGCGACGATTCCACACATGGTCAGGGTCCTGTTCGGGTCGACGGGAACCGGACTCTACGGCTGCCAGTTCGCAATATTCTTGCTATTTCTACAGATTTTTGCACTAATAGACATTGTCCGACATATGTTGCAACATTAAACAATAATTTACTGATTGTCAGAATATAAATGCAAGCACGCGCAAACTTGGATGGCGTCGATCTCAAGATCCTCGACGTCCTCCAGGACGACGCCTCGCTCACCAACGATGCCCTCGCGGCCCGGGTGCACGTCTCGGCCGCCACCTGCCTGCGCCGCGTCAAGCGGCTGGTCGAGAGCGGCGTCGTCGAGCGCCGCGTGGCCTTGCTCTCGCACGACGCGCTCGGCCACGGCCTCACCGCCTTCGTCGAGGTCTCGCTCGACCGCCAGTCGGCCGAGGCGATGCGCGAGTTCGAGGCGCGCGCGGTCGCCGACGTCGCCGTGCAGCAGTGCCACCGCGTCTCGCCCGGCCCCGACTTCATGCTCGTCGTCCAGCTCGCCGACATGGCCGCCTACGACGCCTTCGTCGACCGGCTCCTCACGCAGGACGCGAACGTGCGCAACGTGAAGGCCTTCTTCAGCGTCCGCCGCGCCAAGCACGCGACGCGGATCGTGCTGCCGACGAGCTCCTAACGCCTGAGCACGACCCAGCCCTTCAGGTACTCGCCCTCGGGGAAGTTCACGGTCATCGGATGGTCGGGGGCAGCGCCGAGGCGCGCGTAGAAGAAGCCGTCGACGCCGGCATCGAGTCCCGCGCCGGCGACGATCTTGTGGAACAGGTCGGCGCCGATGCCGCCCGAGCACGAGAACGTGAAGAGCGCGCCGCCCGGCCGCAGCAACTGGAGCGCGAGGCGGTTGATGTCCTTGTAGGCGCGCGCGGCGCGCTCGGCGTGCGCGGCGGTCGGCGCGAGCTTGGGCGGATCGAGGACGATCGCGTCGAAGATCCGGCCGGCGTCGAGATGCGCGCGCAGGCTCTGGTTCACGTCGGCATCGACCGCCTCGTGACGCGCCGCATCGAAGCCGTTGCGCGCGACGTTCGCCGCGGCTTCGGCCAGGGCCGGCGCCGACGAGTCGATCGCCGTCACGTGCGCCGCGCCGCCGGCGAGCGCGGCGACGCTGAAGCCGCCGGTGTAGCAATAGCAGTTGAGGACGCGCTCGAAGCCGAAGTGCCTGACGGTGTCGGCGAAGAGCTTGCGGTTGTCGCGCTGGTCGAGATAGAAGCCCGTCTTGTGGCCGCTGGCGACGTCGAGGCCGAGCGTCCAGCCGTGCTCGCGGATCGACACCGCCGGCTCCGCGCCGGCGCCTCCACCGCGCAACCAGCCGGTCGACGGCGCGAGGCCTTCGCGCTGGCGCGACGACGTGTCGCTGCGCTCGAAGAGGCGCCCCGCGCCGGTCTGCACCATCAACGCATCGGCGATGACGGCCTTCCAGCGCTCGACGCCGGCGGAGAGGAACTGCGCCGAGAGCACGTCGGCGTAGCGGTCGACGACGAGCCCGGGCAGGCCGTCGGACTCGCCGTGGATCAGGCGCATGCCGTCGCTCGCGATCGGCAAGCGTCGCCGCAGGTCGATCGCCGCAGCGATGCGACGCGCGAAGAACGCGGCGTCGATGCGCTCGCTCTCGTCGAAGCTCCAGGCGCGCAGGCGGATCGACGACATCGGGCTGTACGCCGCCCACGCCAGGAACCGCCCGTCGCTCGCCTCGACCCGAACGGTCTCGCCGGAGTCGGCCTTGCCGCCCGCGACGCTGCCGTCGAACACCCACGGATGGCGGCGCAGCAGCGAGCGTTCCTTGCCGTCTCGAACGCGAATGATCTTCACTTTCGCCGCGCGCGCGGATGGGCCGCGTCGTAGACCTTCGACAAATGGCCGAAGTCGAGCTTGGTGTAGACCTGCGTCGTCGTGATGCTGGCGTGGCCGAGCAGCTCCTGCACCGCGCGCAGGTCGCCGCTCGACTGCAGCACGTGCGACGCGAACGAGTGACGCAGCATGTGCGGATGGACGTGCGTCGGCAGGCCGGCGGCGATGGCACGGTCTTTCAAGCGCGAGCGCACCTGGCTCTGCGTGAGACGGCGGCCACGGCGGCCGACGAAAAGCGCCGGCTCGTCAGCGCGGGCGATGCAGTCGCGCAGCGCGAGCCACTCGGCCAGCGCCTTCAGCGACGGCGCGCCGACCGGCACGGCGCGGCGCTTCCGTCCCTTGCCGAGCACGTGCGCGCTCGCGTCGGCGGCGTCGATCCAGCCCGCCGCCGATCCGCTCGCGATCACGTCGAGGCCGACGAGCTCGCCGACGCGCAGGCCGCAACCGTAGAGCAGCTCGAGCATGCAGACGTCGCGCGCGGCCAGCGTCGCGTCGCCGCCCTCGCCGCGATGCTCGACGAGCGCGACCGCATGATCGACCGAGAGCGCCTTCGGCAACGGCCGCGCCGCGCGCGGCGCGCGCACGCCCTCGACCGGATTCGCCGCGACCAGGCCGTCGCGGCCGAGCCAGCGGTAGAAGCCGCGCCATGCCGAGAGCAGCAGCGCGATCGTGCGCGGCGCGAGGCCCGCGCCGTGCAGCTGCGCCGCCCAGCGGCGGATGTGATGCGTCTCGGCCTGGCGCAGCGCGACCGGCGTGGCGCGCGCGAGGCGCTCGAGGCGGTCGAACGCTTCGCCGTACATCTCGAGCGTGCGCTCGGCCAGGCGCCGCTCGACCTTCAGGTAGTCGAGGTGACTTGCGACGTCGGCATCGCGCGGGAGCTCGGCGCCGTCGCTCATCGGCGCGTGGCTCTCAGGCCGCGGGCAGCAGGCGCGTCAGCGCCGCGCTCGCGACCTCGCCGATGCGGCCAAGGAACTCGGTGCCCATGTCGGCGCTGTAGCGCGTCGCGTCGGGCGAGGCGAGCACGAGCAGGCCGAAGGCCTCGGTCTCGCCGCTGCGCCGCAAGGCGATCAGCGCGATCGACAGCGCCTGTGCCGGATCGCCGAGCCACTGCACGGCCTCGAAGCCGGTGTTGGCGCCGCAATACGGCGTCGCGAGGCTGGTCGCGAAGCTCTTCACTTCGTCGCCGACGGAGCGCGAGAACGGCAGTCCGGCGAAGGCCTCCGCCGCGCCCCAGACGCGGATCGCACCCTGCGGGATCAGGTATTGATACTGGAGCTCCCGCACCAGCACCGTCGGCAAATCGGCGGCGTTGGCGGTGAGCATCAATGCATGCGTCCACCGATGCAGCTTCTCGGCGATGCCGACGTTGTCCTGGCCGTTGCGCACCATCTCCATGAGCTGCCGTTCCAGCCCCTTGATCTTGTCGCGCAGCATTTCCATCTGCCGCTCCTGCAGCGAGACGGCGCGCTGGCCGTGCGGGCTCGTGAGCTGGATGCTGCCGAGCAGCTCCGCGTGGCGCTCGAAGAAGCCCGGGCTCGCGGCCAGGTAGTCGGCGATGTCGGTCTCGGTGATCCCCTGCACGCCCGTGGCCGTGCCTCCCTGGCTGGTGCTCATGCGTTCCTTGTCGTGTTGATGCTCATATCTCGATCTCGCCTTCGTACACCGTCTCGGCCGGCCCGGTCATGAAGACCGGTGCGCTGCCGCCGGCCCATTCGATCGTCAGCATGCCGCCGCGCGTCTCGACGTCGACGCCCGCGTCGAGCAGGCCGAGCCGGATGCCGACCGCGACCGCCGCGCACGCGCCCGTGCCGCATGCCAGCGTCTCGCCGGCGCCGCGCTCGTGCACGCGCAGCCGCACCGACCTGCGCGAGACGATCTGCAGGAAACCGGCATTGACGCCGCGCGCGAAGCGCACGTGCTTCTCGATCGCCGGACCCTGCGTCGCGACCGGCGCGGTGTCGACGTCGGCGACGATCTGGACCGCGTGCGGGTTGCCCATC
The DNA here is from genome assembly GCA_043732605.1 of Rhizobacter sp. Taxonomy (GTDB): domain Bacteria; phylum Pseudomonadota; class Gammaproteobacteria; order Burkholderiales; family Burkholderiaceae_C; genus Schlegelella_A. The sequence continues at coordinate 13,003 of JAYTHL010000295.1, forward strand.
GAGACGACGGCGACGTCGACGGTCTTGCCCTCGCCGAGCTCGATCGGCCAGAGCGGCAGGCCGGCGTCGCGCACGCGCGGCGCGAGCCAGGTGATGTCGAACGGCAGGTGCGCCGGATCGAAGTCGGGCGCGCCCATGTCGACCGTGACGCGGCCGTCGTCCTGCAGGCGCAGCTCGAGGCGGCGGTTCATCGTCTCGACGACCAGCGTGCTCTTGTCGGCGAGGCCCTTGTCGCGCACGTAACGGACGAAGCAGCGCGCGCCGTTGCCGCACTGCTCGACCTCGTCGCCGCTGCCGCCGTTGAAGATGCGGTAGCCGAAGTCGACGCCGGGCGACGTCGCGCGGTCGACGACGAGGATCTGGTCGGCGCCGACGCCGAAGCGGCGGTCGCCAAGGCGCTTCACCTGCGCGGCATCGAGGTCGAGCCGCGCGCGCGTGCCGTCGAGCACGACGAAATCGTTGCCGGCTCCCTGCATCTTGGTGAAGCGCATCCGCATCGCCCGATTATCGGACCGGCCGAATCAGTAGAGCGGCGGCTCGCCCGGCGGCCGGGTCTTGAAGCGGCGATGGACCCACAGGTACTGCGCCGGATCGCGTCGGATCTCGCTTTCGATCCAGCGGTTCATGCGCGCGCTGTCGGCGACCGGATCGTCGCTCGGGAAGTCGGCCCAGGGCTCGCCGAAGCGGACGACATAGCCTGCTCCGCCCGGCAGGATCTCGGCGACGACCGGCTGGACGACCATGCCGAGCGCCCTGGCCAGGCGCGACGGCGCGAGCAGCGTCGCCGCCTGCACGCCGAAGAACGGCACGAAGGCGGCGTCGC